>JBQCFV010000853.1:0-4476 GCA_051958695.1 Chitinophaga sp.
ATCACAACAACAAATCTATCGTTTCCTTCGTGCGGCTTCTTTTGGAAGAAGGCCATATTATGCATGGCCCTCGCGATCGCGGTCTGCCAGGCGAGTGCCCAAAAGCACGGCAGGGTCCCGTCATTCAGCATCGATGATAAATTCCCGGGCGGGAATGTGGTGATAGATTCCATAAACGGGAACGATATTTATGTTCACCAGGACCTCCATGATACGGACGCCAACTGGTTTTACTGGTGCTTCAGGGTTAACGGCGCGCAAAACCGCACGCTTACATTTCATTTTACGCATCCCTGGAAAGAATATCCTCCCATGCATGTGATCGGCGTTCACGGGCCCGCGGTGAGCTTTGATAAAGGGTTAACCTGGTCATGGGTAGGAGAGAAAAGCGTAAACGGTTCAAGCTTTACTTATAAAATGCCTTCCAAAGCCGGTGAGATCCGGTTCAGCGTGGGAATGCCCTATACGCAGCAAAACCTGGAGATCTTTTTAAAGCAATACGGGCATCACCCCAACCTCGACGTTGCCACACTTGCATTAAGCCGGAACGGAAGAACTATCGAACGTCTTCATATAGGGAATATCACCGGCAGCCCGAAATACCGGGTATTATTGACCGCACGGCAGCATGCCTGCGAAATGATGACGAACTACCTGCTGGAAGGAGCGATCGCATATGTGCTGTCTGATAACGAGCAAGCCGCATGGCTGAGAAAAAACGTGGAATTTATGATCGTTCCGTTTGTTGATAAAGATGGCGTGGAAGACGGCGACCAGGGAAAGTTCCGGAGAGGAAGGGACCATAACCGGGACTACTCGGGCAACAGCATCTATCCGTCCACCCACGCGATCAGAAGCTACCTGCCCGTATGGTCGGACGGAAAGCTGGTGGCTGCGCTTGATCTCCATTGCCCGTTCCTCAGTGGAGACGAACATGAGAAAATACATATTGTCGGAACGGCACTGGAAGAGATGACTGCCGCGACCAATCAATTTTCGGCAATACTCGAGCGGCTTTCCATCGCGGATAAGGCTTTGCCTTACCGGGTATCGTATAATATACCTTTTGGAACATCCTGGAATACCGCGACCACTTTTGAAAAAGGACAAAGCCTTTCACGTTGGGCGGCGACTGAAATAAAAAGCGTCAAGCTCTCGGTCCCGCTTGAGTTTCCTTTTGCCAATGCATCCGGCCAGACAGTTACGCAGGAAAATTCGAGATCGTTCGGCCGTACGCTTGCCAAATCACTGTATGAGTATCTGATCTCGCTCGACAAATAGCGGTTTTTAATGAATAGTCCGATGATGATAACAAGGGTCCTTTTTACTTTGATCTTATTGTCAGGTTGTATTTTTTGTGCTGCCCAAACAGCGGAAAAACAGGTGTCGCTGAATGGCAGCTGGCATTTCCGGACCGATCCTGCCGGTGTGGGAGAACGGTCTTCCTGGTACGCAGAGGACCTGGACGCATCGGGATGGGACTCAATGCCCGTGCCGGGTAACTGGGACCTGCGGAATGAATATGCGCATTATACCGGTAAGGGATGGTACAGAACGCGTTTCAGTATTGCACCGGCATCAAATGTTCGTTTATTATTTGAAGCCGTTAATTATGAAAGTAAAGTCTGGCTTAACGGCCATTTATTGGGTACGAACGACATCGGTTCTCTTCCGTTCGAATTTGAAATAACCAGGTTGCTGCATGATGATCAGCCTAATACGCTCGTTGTGCTCGCGGACAACACGATGCGCCGCGGCGCCGTATGGAGCTGGGGCGGCATCAGGAGGCCGGTAACACTGCTCATTACAGATCCATTATATATCGTAAGCCAGAAAATAACGCCGCGGGTCGATCTTCAGAAAAGATCGGCGGAGATAACAGTGAGGTTAGATCTTAAGAACGGAAGAAATAAAACGGCGGCGGTGCAGGGGAAAGTAATATTGTCCGCAAAAAACGGTTTTAAACGAACGCTGCCGTTCTCCACGGATATCGAAGCGGGCGGGCAAAAGGAAACGGTGGTCCGCACCGTAATATCCGGCGACGACTATCACCTTTGGGGCATCGACGATCCTTTTTTATATGAAAGCCATGTGATAATAGCGGAAGCGGGCAAAACGCTGGATAACGCAAGCGACAGGTTCGGCCTGCGCAAGATCGAGATCGATAATAAGAACCTTGTTTTCCTGCTGAACGGCGAGCCGCAGCGGCTGATGGGCCTCAACCTCGTTCCCGATGACCGCACGACCGGTAATACTTTGCCGTTATGGAGAATAAAGGAAGATATAGACCTGATCAAACAGGCGGGCGGGAACATGGCCAGGCTGAGCCATCTACCGCTGCACAAAGAAGTGCTCGATTACCTTGACGAGAAAGGGATGCTGATCTTTTCGGAAGTGCCGTTATGGGGATTTGACCAACAGGTATCCTCCGACAGCTCAAAGCCAAAAGAATGGCTGACCCGGCTGATCGCCGACCAGTACAATCATGCCTGCATCATCGGATGGACAGTGGGTAACGAGATCGGGTATGTGCCCGGCGTGAATGCGTATGTCAGCTCCGCGATTGATCTGGCAAAAACTTTAGACAGCACGAGGATGGCGGTAGTGGTGAGCCATACTGCCCCTCTTGGCCCCAACGATCCGGTTCAGTATGCTGATTTCGCGCTGGTGAATACCTACGACAAATATACAGGCCCTAATGCGGATGCGATACATAAGCTGTATCCGGAAAAACCGATCTTTTATGCGGAGTTTGGCTACGATCAGCTGAAGGAAGACCTTGACGGGGATATTGATGCCAGGGCCATGGTGGAGCCGCTGCGGTTCAAACCGTATTGCATGGGCGCGTCATTATGGACCTTCAACGATTACAGGAGCGCTTACCCGGGCATGAAAGGGTTTTCCGAAAACCGCACATGGGGCATTGTAGATGTATTCCGGCAAAAGAAAAAGGCATGGTATTCAGTCAGAAAGGAATTTGCGCCCGTCCGTGGTTTAGCGGTAAAAAATATCACTGCCGGGAAAAATGCGTCCGGCCTGATCTCGATCGAACCAAGGAAAAAGCTGGACCTGCCCGCATACATCCTGAAAGGTTATAAAGTAGTATGGAAGCTTGCGGACAGGAACGATTCCATTGTAGATGGAGGTTTTAAAGAATTGCCCGTCATTTCACCCGGCGATGCGCCTGTTGAATTTCCTGTTTCGTGGGAAACGCAGGAAAACCTGTATTCTTTAAACGTCGCGCTTGTTTCTCCTTTGAATTACCAGGTGCTGGACACAACCGTGTTTTTTGATAAACCGGACGCTCCGGAGATCATTTGCATCGAAGGCGGCCGCGGATCGATGAACAGCCTTTTGCCAATTTCCGGGAGTGTGAGGGTTGTATTTGATAAAGTGCGCCCGGCCTGCCGATACAAGCTGCGATACGGCCGGAATGGGCTTGAGAAGGAAACATCGCCGACCTTGAATAATTACATTGAGGTGAGCGGTCTTGATATTGGCAAAGAATACAGCTTTTCACTGGTGGCGTTAAACGGCGCATTTGAAAGTGAACCTTCAAAGCCGCAGGTGATAAAGATAGGAACGGAAATGGCCCCGCCGCTGATCCGTTATACGGAACCTGCGGATAAAGGATTTTATGCCGGCTACCTCAATGGTTCAGAAGACTATTTATTCCAGTTACAGTATACCACCCAAAAAGGGAATTATGCGGAATCGCCCGTGATGCAGGCTGCTAACAAAGGTGTTTTTTATGTCGGCGGTTTAGAAAACGGACAGACATATTACTATCGCGCCCGCCTTTGGAAACACAATACGTACATCACTCCATGGAGCCGGGAAATGACGGTTGTTCCTGATGGAGACCTGCCGCCCGCCGCGCCGCGTCCCGACGGTGTGCTAAGGATGGACGGCAGCGCGGTGATCTGTTTCCGGCCGGTAAAAAAGGCCACCGGGTACATTTTTGAATACCGGCTTAAAGGAAGCGCAGCATGGGAGCAGGAAAGATGCAGCGCTTCGCGGATCAGTTATTATACGATAGGAAAGCTGCACCGGAAAAAAGAATACGAGTTTAGAATTGCTGCTGTCAATTCATACGGCCGATCATCGTTTTCAAAAATCATCAGCGTCAAACCGTAGCATGAATATTTCCATCGATACAGCAGTGATCTTCATCTTCAGCATTTTTGTCCTTTTTATAGGAATGCTGTTCGCCCGTACAGGCAGGAACCTGAAATCTTTTTTCGCGGGAGGGGAATCAGTGCCCTGGTTTATTGGCGGGCTGTCGCTGTTTATGAGCTTTTTTTCCGCCGGGACCTTTGTTGCATGGGGATCGATCGCTTACAGGCATGGAATGGTATCGGTCACCATCCAATGGATGATGGCCCTGGGCGGGCTGGTTACGGCACTGTTTCTCGCCCCGCGATGGAAAAGAGAGGGCGCTTTGACTGCCGCCGAATTTGTAAAAGAACGGCTTGG
>JBQCFV010000854.1:0-6284 GCA_051958695.1 Chitinophaga sp.
CGTCCGAGCAGAGGTAAAGGGCCAGGTATCCCACTTCATCGGGTTTCGCCATGCGGCCGATGGGCTGGGTTTTGGAGAGCCTGTCGAACATCTCGGCTTCTTTGCCGGGGTAGTTCTTCGCGATAAAGCCGTCCACGAAAGGCGTATGCACGCGCGCGGGCGATACGCAGTTCACGCGGATCTTGTCTGCCAGGTAATCTTTCGCGGTGGAAAGCGTCATGGTCAGCACCGCGCCCTTGCTCATGGAATAGGCGAACCTGTCCGGGATGCCTACGCTGGAAGCGATGGAAGCGATGTTGAGGATCACGCCGCCGCCCTGTTTTTTCATCTGTTCTATAACGGCGTACATGCAGTTGTACGTACCTTTTACGTTTACGGCGTATACGCGGTCGAAATCCTGCTCGGCAGTGTTTTCCAGCTTGCCTACATGGGCGATGCCCGCGCAGTTCACCAGGATGTCCAGCCGGCCGGTAACAGCGGCCACGTTTTTCATCACGTCGATAACGGCTGCCTGGTCCGCCACGTTCGCGGCGTGTACCTGCGCTTTGCCGCCTGCGGCGATAATATCTTTTACGGTCCCCTGCCCTGCTTCTTCATTCAGCTCCAGCACATGCACCATGGCGCCGCTCGCAGCGAAACACCGCGCGATGGCCTGCCCGATACCGCTGCCGCCGCCGGTCACTACGCCCACTTTTCCATCTAGTCGGAAAAAACTCATCTTTTGGTTATTTTAAGGGTTCTAAAATACCTCAATATTATGCCTTATTGCAATTCTTTTTTACCCTGATTTTGTACTTTCTTCACTAATTTTAAAGCAATCTAAATCGATCTTTGTGAAAAATATATTTATCCTGGGCTTGTTACTCCTTTCTTTGCCAGTTCTCAGCCAACAGATCCCGCTCAATAAATACGGCCTGCCGGTGGTGAACAGCATGGCCCTTTACAAAGCGCTCGTTGCATCCGATCCTTCGCAGGCGCTGGTGCGCGTAACGGATTTCGCGACGGACGTGCGTTACGCCACTGCCGACAATTTCACTAAAACCGTTCTTTATCCTTACTCCGCCGTATTCCTGCGCCGGCCCGCTTACGAAGCTTTATTGAATTTACAGGAATATCTGACGCCGCTGGGGCTGGGCATCAAAATTTTTGACGGGTACCGCCCGTACCGCATCACCGAAAAAATGTGGGAGATCGTGCCGGACGACCGCTATGCCGCCGATCCCAAAAAGGGCTCGGGCCACAACCGGGGCGTAGCGGTAGACCTGACGCTCATCTACCTGAAAACCGGCAAGGAAATGCCCATGCCCACGCCTTATGACGATTTCACCGAAAAAGCGCATCACGATTACGAGGAGCTTGACGAAGAGGTGAAAGAGAACCGCGCGCTACTGCGCATGCTGATGGAAGCGTACGGGTTTACGGCGCTGGAAACCGAATGGTGGCATTATTCGCTCAAAGAACCTCAAAAATACCCGCTGATGGATATAGGGTTTGAGGAGCTTAAATAAATTTTATAGCTTAACGGTTCAATTACTTACACGTCTATGCGAAAGATCAAATTAATGATAACGTTCGGGCTCGCCCTGGTTTGCGGCGCATGCTCGGCCCAGCATTCAAAGAAAGGCTGGATCAGCCTGTTCAACGGGAAAGACCTGAAAGACTGGGACATCAAGATCACCGGTCACCAGCTGAACGACAACAACGGCAACACTTTCAGGGTACAGAACGGCAACCTGGCCGTGTGTTACGAAAACTACGACGAGTTCAAGGAGCAATATGGCCACATCTTCCACAAAAAGAAATTCTCCGCGTACCTCCTGGTGATGGAATACCGGTTCACCGGCGACCAGGTGAAGGGCGGCCCGGGCTGGGCCACGCGCAACAGCGGCGCGATGATCCATTCACAAGCGGCCAATACCATGGGCGTGAACCAGGACTTCCCGATCTCCATCGAAGTGCAGCTGTTGGGCGGGCTGAACAAAGGCAACCGCACCACGGCCAACCTTTGCACGCCGGGCACCAACGTGGTGATGAACAACAAGCTCATTACGGCGCATTGCGTGAACTCGCATAGCAAAACCTATAACGGCGATCAGTGGGTGCATGCGGAAGTGCTGGTGCTGGGCGATTCCATCGTAAAACACATCGTTGAAAAAGATACGGTGCTGGTGTATGAAAAACCGCAGATCGGCGGCGGCAATGTAAGCGGGCATGATCCTGCGCTGATGCAGGAAGGCAAATTGCTGAGTGAAGGTTATATCGCGCTGCAGAGCGAAAGCCACCCGGTGGAATACAGGAAGGTAGAGCTGTTCGACCTTGCGCCTTATATGAAAGAGAAAAAGAAGCTGGCGAAGAAAATAAAGGAATTGCAGAACAGGAAATAACTTTTAAGATCCCGGGCGGTTGTCCCGGGATTTTTTTTAGCGTGAAAGCAGAATGATCTTTTGACCTTTTATCAATGCTTCGTCCGCGTCGGGAGTTGCGGTGATGGTGATGCCGAGGGTATCGCAGGCCAGCATGTACAATTGAGTATGCAACGAGCCCCCCATCAGGGTTACGGGCTGACCCGGCGGTATATTTTTCAACTCTTCCCCTATCAGCAAACCGCTGAGATAATAATAATTCTGTTCCTTCGATATTCCTTTTAGCAGCTGATTAGTACGTACTTTAAAACTATGCTGCAGCAAAGGAATTTCCCGGCTTTGTTTCACTGCGTTGATAAAACTTTCGCGGTTGGCGGCTTCGCTCAATTGTCCTCCCGCTGCCACCGACGCGGCAAGGATGCTGCTGCCGGAAAGCAGTGCGAAAAATTCCCCCGTCATAAAAGTCTGGAAAGAAACTACCTGGCCGTTGCGGATGGAGACATGTTTGGAATGCGTTCCCGGCAGGATCATTATTTGTTCTTCCGCTGTTTCGGAAAGGGAAGCCGCGGCGCCGACGATCTTTGTTTCTTCACCACGCATTACATCGTCAGTTGTGCTGGCGCCGGAGATAACGAGCAACGGGTTGTTCTGATGTTGAATTTGTTCTGTTATGAGATCTTCGCCGTTAGTACGGAAAGGGAGCTTGCTGTAAGGCAGTTCCACCAGGCCAATGGACGACGACGCCATGCCGGATAATACGACTGTCGTTCCGTTCAGGCTTCTTCCCTGCTGCTGTTCCATTTCGGCGATACGATCATTCAGGAAACTGGTGTAGAAAGTTTGCCGATCGATATCCCGCTGCTGCTGCCAGGCACGTGCGATCTGCGAAATGCCCTGATCGTTGCGCACCGTTGCCAGTACCTGCAAGTCGTTCGTTCGTATGAGACGCAGCCTGAAATTACTCGTGCCCCAGTCGCAGCTTAAAAACGTTTCCATCTTAATGAACTATTTCTTTTGAAATCACTCTTTCCACATTCCCCACTAAAAAAAGATAAGAACAGGCGCCAAGGCCGCCCAGCGCCGCCACAAAAACAAGCGCAGGTGCAAAATTTCCGCCGCTTGCGAGAAAGCCGATCGCGATGGGCACAATGATGCCGGCCAGCTGCCCGATAAAATTAAACACGCCGCCCGTCACGTCGATCAGGTGTTTGGGCGCCAGCGTGGATACGAATATCCAGGTGATGGACGCGAAACCCACACCAAAAAATGACAGCGACATGAACAGGATGATCAATCCCGGTGTATCCACATAGTTCGCGCCGATAATACTCGCGGAAAGCAGCAGTCCCGCAATGATGGGCCACTTGCGCGCTTTTGCCGCGGGCACGCCTTTGCGCACGAGGGCGTCCGAAAGGAAGCCGGAGCAGAGCACGCCCGTAAATGCAGCCAGGTAAGGCACCGCGGCCCAGTAACCCGACTGTATAAAATCCATTCCGCGGTAGTCCACGAGATATTTTGGGAACCAGGTGAGGAAGAACCATAACGCACCGTTCACGGCGAACTGCCCGAGGTAAATGCCCCACAATTTCCGGTGTGACAATACCTCGCGGAGATCGGCCCAGCGGAATGCGCCCATACCTTCATTTTCCTGCTGGTTTTGCAGCAAGCCGCCGCCTTCTTCACTGTGCGCCAGTTCCGCTTTGTTCGCTTTTTTATGCGCCAGCGGGTCGCGGTAGAAAAAATACCATACAAATCCCCATACGATACCGATCAGCCCCGTGATCACGAACAGGCCCTGCCAGCCGATGTGGAACTGGATCTTCGAGAGCACCGGCATTAAAAACGCCAGCCCGAGGAATTGGCCGGAAGTATATACCGCAATGGCAGAGGCCCTTTCCTGCGCGGGGAACCAGCTGGTGACCACCCTGTTGTTGATCGGGAATGCCGGCGCTTCGAGAGCGCCCGTGGCCATTCTCAGGCCGAACAGCGAGGCGAAGCCCTTTGCAAAACCCTGGAACACCGTTGCCAGCGACCAGCTGACGAGGCTGATGGTGTAGAGTATGCGCGGAGAAAATCTTTTCACCAGGATACCGCCCGGCACCTGGAAAAGCAGGTACGTCCAGCTGAACGCGGAAAAGATCAGCCCCATCTGTACGGGCGTAAACTGAAATTCCTTGCTGATGCCGGTAGCGGCTACAGCGAGGTTGCTGCGGTCCATGTAATTGATGACCACATTCACGAACAAAAGAAAAAGTACCTGGTAGCGGATACGGGTGGGCTTCATGTGCTGTTGTTTTACCATTCTGCAATACTTCCATCGGTATGACGCCACACGGGGTTCCTCCAGTTATGGCCTTCGGCGGCCATTTTTCGTACATGCGTCTCGTTTATATCAATGCCAAGGCCCGGTTTATCGGGAATGTTCACGTACCCGGCATGATATTCAAAAACGGTTTTATCCGCAAGATAATCCAGCAGGTCGCTGCCCTGGTTGTAGTGGATGCCGAGACTTTGCTCCTGTATAAAAGCGTTGTGACAGGTAGCGTCCACCTGCAGGCAGGCGGCCAGCGCAATGGGACCCAGCGGGCAATGCGGTGCGGCTGCCACGTCAAAGGCTTCCGCCATCGACAATATCTTTTTGCATTCCGTGATGCCGCCGGCATGCGATACGTCCGGCTGGATGATATCGGCGATACCGTCCGTGAGCAGCGTTTTGAACTGCCATTTGGAAAACATCCGCTCACCCGTCGCGATGGGAATTGCCACGTGGTTCGCGATCTCGCGGAGCGCTTCGTTGTTTTCAGGGAGCACCGGCTCTTCGATGAACATGGGGCGGAAAGGTTCCAGTTCTTTCGCAAGCAGTTTGGCCATTGGTTTATGCACGCGGCCGTGAAAGTCGATGCCGATGCCGAATGCGGGACCGGTGGCCTCTCTTACCGCCGCAATACGGGCCACCGCCTGATCTATTTTATCGTAGCTGTCGATGTATTGCAGTTCTTCCGTCGCGTTCATTTTTACCGCCAGGAAACCTTGCTCCGCCATTTGTTTTGCGGCGGCGCCCACGTCCGCCGGCCTGTCGCCGCCGATCCAGGAATATACTTTCATTTTGTTGCGGGCTTTGCCGCCGAGCAGCTGGTGAACGGGGGCGTTATGATATTTCCCTTTGATGTCCCACAAAGCCTGATCGATGCCAGCGATCGCGCTCATAAGAATGGGGCCGCCACGGTAAAACCCCGCGCGGTACATCGTGTTCCAGTGGTCTTCGATCGGCATCGGGTCTTTCCCCACGAGGTATTCCATCAGTTCCTCCACGGCCGCTTTTACGGTGGCGGCCTTTCCTTCGATCACCGGTTCTCCCCATCCTGTTATTCCTTCATCCGTTTCGATCTTCAAAAAAAGCCAGCGCGGCGGCACCTGGAAAAGTTCGTAATTCCTGATCTTCATTGTAATTGTTTTATGCGTGAGCGGCTTGTATGAACCGGCGGGCGTGTTCCCGTAAAGCATCGATATCCGTCGCCGTCATTTTTTGTTTCACATTCACCAATGCGCTGCCTACGCCGCATCCTATGGCGCCGGCTTTGAGATAAGCGCCGATATTGTCCGCCGTAATGCCGCCTATCGGCAATAAGGGAATATGCGGGAGCGGCCCGCGCAGATCTTTTATATATGACGGCGAGGTAGCTGGAAATACTTTGATGATGTCTGCTCCCGCTTCGTAAGCGTTATAAATTTCGGTGGCGGTATAAGCGCCGGGAATACTGATGGCGCCAAGATCTTTTGCTGCTGTTATCACCGTTTCTTTTACTACGGGGGAAAGGATGAACCTTGCGCCGGCGCTCACTGCATCGGCCGCCGTTTGCGCGTCCAGCACGGTGCCTGCGCCGATGATCATTTCATCGCCGAGCTTGTTTGCCACCTGTT
>JBQCFV010000855.1:0-2443 GCA_051958695.1 Chitinophaga sp.
TTGAAAAACAATTGGCTAACCGTCAAAGAAGTTGCCAGTATAGTTAATGACAATTCGGAGAAGTTAAACTGTGATGAGAAAACATTAATAGATATTAATGTATATGATGACAAAAAAGCCACTGTGCTGGAAATTCTAAGAAAGCAAGCGGAAACGGAAGAATATACCGGTATTAGAGCCTGGCAATTGGCTCATTTAATAGCTATCGAGCAATCAAAGCTTTCGATACATGAGAAGCTTGAGGAGATTGACATACAATGGTCAAGGTTCGACCGTCCGGAATCCTGGATGGATTTTATTTACTATATGCCAAATGGAAAAGCGAACACCGAAGAAGGCGTATATCAAAACTTTTTGACTTTTCTTAATGACGAAAAGAAGAAACTCACTGAAAGAAATAATGAATGAGCCTTTAAAATCTAATAGGAGATTATAAGATATTTTGTGTAAACGTGTAAGCAACTGTTTAGAGCCGGCACCTGTTTTCAAAGATTGTTAAAAATTGATGGAGCATGAGCCCCCAATTTTGGCTCTTCGTTTCCAGAGTGAAGTTTGGAAAGCTTATATTGATGAAAATTTCTCCAGGAAGTCTAACGAATGGTATTAATTTTTGTACAAGGTGGTAATGATACGTTCACAATTCCTACGCGATATAATTTCGCTGCTGCTAGATGGCGATGATGAGTATATTTTAATAAGAAAGCAGGCAGATTGGATAGCGGAAGAGAACTTTGAATATACAGGTCATGGGGTTTTTGTACACTTTAAACTTGAAGAACAAGCATTAAAATATAGGCTTGATATGAAGGATTTTTGGCTAAATGGAGTTTTGATAAAATCGGACGAAATTGATATTGCCGCAGAAGCAGTAATTGATGTATCTAAAGGGTTGATAAATTACCTTGAAATATGGTCTTACGGCGAGATGTACCCACGTAAAGACCCGGATCATTATGTATTAGAGCAACAATGGAAAAAGGGAGAAAATAATATAGTAATTAAAAGATAATGTGTTGTGCTAAGGGTAGGCGCGTTCCACGGCCCCAATACCCTTTTTCAGAAAAAGAGCAAAGGCCGAAAGCATTTCACTTTTAGCGACAACTTCTTTATAGGGATTTCGACGGGGCAGCATCCCAATTTTAGACTTTCGGCGGGTTATTAATGAAATTAAGGATACTCGATAGGCTTGACTCATAAAACGTTCTCCCCCCTAAAAACAAAAAAGGCTTCCTTCCGGAAACCTTTTTTCAGTGGGGGTGGATGAGGGGGCTCGAACCCCCGACCCTCAGAACCACAATCTGATGCTCTAACCAACTGAGCTACAACCACCATCTGTTTGTTTTGTGGAGTGCAAAGGTAATATTTTTCACATTCAATTTCCAAATGTTGACCGGGAAATATTTTACAAAAACCTAAAATTGCTGTTTCCCTCTAACCGACTGATGTTGTTACCCCTAAATATTGCAATTGGAAATGTGTTTGATCGATGGGTTATGCACATGATTTCCACAAAAAATGGCGTATCTTTGCCTTTCGCAAATCACCCGAAACTTACTAGCCCAGCATGCGAAGTGCTGGGCTTTTTGTTTTTATAACTCAAGAAAAAATTATATAATAAACTGATATACAACTAAGTATGCATATGGATCAGCTAAAATTGAAATTACAGGAGTATTATCAGCGCTACCGTAAGCAGGACAAACTGCCGAAAAAAGACGGACGGGGAGAGGGGAAACACCCGGTGCTGGATATGGAGAGCGACATCCTCACGCAATTTGGCCTGCCGGTGTCCAAAAGGTTCGTGCAGATATTGCACGATTTTGTCAACCAGGGGCAGGTGAACGAACAGCTGCTGGACTACGTGAGCAAAAAGCTGCGTACCGCCGCAAGGAAATACCTGCTTTCACCCGTCATGAGCGACGTGGAAACGCTTAACCATGCGCGGGAACAAAAGGTCAACCCGTTCGATGTGCTGCCCGAGCTCGGTTACCCGGCCAACGAATACGCGGTGTTCCTCATCGGGGAGCTGCTGTATCGCCGCAACATGGGCGCGCAGGACATACTCGACGAGCTGCAGCGAGCGCATAAGCACAACAGCTGGGAAGACCTGCTGATGCTGAGCAAGATCAGCAACTATTCCAGCCACGAACTCTACCAGAAGCTCAAAAAATTCGATCTCCGGTTCGTGGACGATTTCGTGCAGCACCAGCACCGTCAGGAAGTGACGCGCCCGCAGAATAAACGCCTCACCCCCGCGGAAGAAGGCTACAAACCGAATTACAAAACCATTTCGAAAGTGCAGGTGGAAGACATCGTGTTCGAGGACAAAACCCCCCCCAGCCTGTTCGGGAAGATCAAAGCCGGCAGCCGCTCTACCCGCAGCACCAGCCGCCTCGGGGTGTCAGAGCTGAACCAGCTGCTGTTGAGCAGCGGCGCACTGGGC
>JBQCFV010000856.1:0-3247 GCA_051958695.1 Chitinophaga sp.
AAAGTACCCGGCGCGCAGATCACGCAGACATCGGGCGACCCCTCCGGCGGTATTTCCGTGAGGATGCGCGGCACCAGCACCATCAAAGGCTCGTCAGAACCGCTGTATGTAATAGACGGCGTGATCGTGAGCAACGCCACCACCAACGTGACCAACCTCAATGTTGGCAGCAGCTCCGACCAGGTGGGCACCAACCGCATGGCAGACATCAACCCGAACGACATTGAAAAAATAGACATCATACCGGGCGCTTCCGCTTCCGCCATTTACGGTTCCAGGGCCAGCAACGGCGTGGTGCTCATCACCACCAAAGCCGGAAAGGCCGGCCGGCTGACGATCGACTTCAGCACCGGCATCATGATGAACTCGCTCCGCAAAAAAGTGTACATCTCTACTTACGGCAAACAGTTCGGCTCCGCCGCCCTGCGCCTCGGCAACATCAGCAACGGGCCGGGCAACACGGTTACCTATACCCGCGGCGACGGGCAGGTGCGGAACCTTTCCACCGATCTCGTGGACGTAACGCGTTATGATTACCAGGACCAGATCTTCCAGACCGGTCTTGGCACGGATAATTACCTCTCGCTGAGCGGCGGTACGGAAAAAACGAAATACTATTTCTCCGGCGGTTTTTACAAGAACGAAGGCATCATCCGCAACACCGATTTCCGTCGGTTCAATTTCAAAACAAGGATACAGCAGGTGATCAACGAATACATCACGCTGAGCGGCGGCGTGGCGTACACCAACAGCTTCTCCCACGAAAAGCCCAACGGCAACGTATTCTGGAGCCCCATCAACTCCGTCAACATCACCAACAACCTCTATAACATCGAAGAGCGCGACGCGGCCGGCAATCTCAAAGGCGTGGAGCCCACCCGCGTAAACCCGCTGAGTGTGATAGAAGACATGAAACTCACGCAGGCGGTAAGCAGAACGATCAGCGACTTCCAGGTGAAGATCACGCCGGTGAAAGGGCTCAGCATCGATTACATTCTCGGCATCGACAACTTCAGCCAGGAAGGGAACAACCTGATAGAGCGCTACCCGTACATTTCCGCGCAGGAAGGCCTGGGATACGTAGCCGCCGCGGTGGTGAACTCTTTCCTCATCAACAACGATTTCAACGTTTCTTACAACGCCCAGCTAGGTAACTTCTCTTCCCTTACCACGGCGGGCTTCAACCACCAGTACCAGAAGATCACCGGCCTGTATAACCAGGGGCGCGACCTGCTGAACGGCATTACTACCATCGAAGGCGCCGCCACCAAGCTGGACCCGCAATATTCCGACGACCGGCGGCAGGTGTTCGGCGGTTTTGTGCAGGAAACGTTCGGGTATAAGAACATTGTGTTTCTTACCGCCGCCGGCCGGATAGACGGCAGCACCTCTTTCCCGGAGGATACGCGCACTTATTTCTATCCTAAGCTCAGCGGCTCCTGGAACATCAGCGACATGGGCTTCTGGAAGGATATGGGCGGTAACTGGTTCAGTTCCGCGCGTTTGAGGGCATCATGGGGGCTGGCTGGCAACCTCACTGGTATCGGCACCTACCAGCGGTTCTCCAACTATAACTCGGGCAGCCTGAACGGCTTTGCCACGTATAAGATCGACGCCACTCTCGGCAATGCAATTGTAGAACCGGAAAGGTCCAGCGAATTTGAGATCGGAACGGACCTCTCCTTCCTGAACAACCGGTTGGGTGTGATATTTACGGTGTACAATAAAAGGATCGTAGACTTCTCGTTGCTCGTAGACCGTGTGCTGGCACCGTCTTCCGGCGGCAGTACACGCGTTGAGAACGTGGGCGACCTTACCAACAAGGGATGGGAGCTCGGTATCAATGCCATGCCTGTAAACAATAAAAACTTTACCTGGAACATCGGCGGCTCGCTGAGCAGGAATAAGAACGAGGTAACCGCATCCAGCCAGGTAACGCCTATTACGCTGACCAACGCGGCAGGCTCGCCTTCCGTGATCCTGGCGGGTGAGCCGTTGGGCGCTTTTTACGGCAACTATTTTGAACGCGACGCCAAAGGCGGCATCGCTACGGACGGCGAAGGGCGGCCCATTGCCGCGATCGACGATAAAAAAGTACTGCTGCGCAAAGTGATCGGCGATCCTAATCCCGAGTGGGTATTGAGCTTCAACAACATGCTGACCTACAAAAAGCTGAGCTTCAGCTTCCTGGTAGACGGCGCTTTGGGACAGGACGTGTTCAACGCGGACAAACGTACCCGCCAGGGCGTTGGCATCGGCGATTACTCCGAAAGGGAGATCAAGGGAGAATTGCCGCGGGGCTACATCTTCGCGATATACAATACGGAAGAATGGCGCATTGAGGACGCCTCTTACGTGAAGCTTCGTGAAGTGGCACTTTCATACGAGCTGCCCTCCTTTGCGAAGTTCATCCGGTCTTCCTCCGTATCGCTGGTAGGCCGCAACCTTGTGAGCTTCGACGATTACGACGGGTACGATCCTGAAACCAACGCCGGCGGCAACAGCTCCGTACTGCGCGGGATCGATTTCGGGAACGTGCCGATCCCGCGCACGTTCCAGTTCACCTTCAGGGCCAGTTTCTAACCACAAAAAGTTAACATCATGAAAAATATCAGGATAAAACGAACCGCTTTATTGCTCATGCTGGCAGCTACTTTCCCGGTTGCGTCGTGCAATAAGGAATACATCGATCCCAGCGCCGCATCCGTACCCAGCGTAACTTCCAGCCCCGACGCGTTGATGAACCTCTGCGCCGGCCTGCAAAGACGCTTTACCATCGGACGGCAAAGCCCGCTGTACTGCGCCCCCATCGGCGGCGCTTACAGCGTGTATGCGCTGTATACGCTGAACATTGGCAATACCACCGAAAAAGAGTTGGAAACAGGCAAAGGCGCCATTTCGCTGAACAACTCCGTGGTTACGCAAATGTGGTCGCAGTGCCTGCTTACGCGCATCGAAGCCGAAACCGTGCTTGACAATCTCGACGTGGCCGTAGACCCCGCCGACCGGGTCGGGTTAAAAGCATATGCCAGTATTTTCTATGCGCTGAGCATGGGCACGCTGGCGCAGTTCTACGAACAGATACCGCTGGAAACAGAGAACAACGCCGCATTCAGCCCGCGCGCCGAAGCGCTCAAAAGAGCCATCACCCTGCTCGAAAGCGCGGACGCAGACCTTGCCTCCACCGCGCCCAGCACGAAGTTCATGGGAAAAGTGCCTCCAGGCATCAATATCAAGAACACGATAA
>JBQCFV010000857.1:0-2391 GCA_051958695.1 Chitinophaga sp.
CGCGGCCAAGCCCGCCGTCCTTTTTAAAAAAACACGACCGGCTCACCGAACTGCCCACGGACAGCGTGGTGAAAGGACAATACCCCAACACGCGCCCCGGCCCCAAAGGCCCGGGCTTTGTATTCGAACATACGCTGCAAACGCTGGCGGGGAAAACGCAGGAATATATCCGCGAACATAAAAAGCAGCCGTTCTTCCTTTACCTCGCGCTGCCCTCGCCGCACACGCCGCTGGTGGCGGGCGCGGCTTTCAAAGGAAAAAGCGGCATCTGCAACTACGCGGATTACGTGATGGAAACGGACTGGCTGCTCGGGCAGGTGATGTCTTATCTTAAAGAAGAAGGGCTTGCGGAGAACACGCTGCTGATATTCACCAGCGACAACGGTTATGCGCCCTACGCGGAATACGACCGGCTGAAAGCCGCGGGCCACGACCCTTCCGGCGGTTTCAGGGGCGCCAAGGCGGACCTGTACGAAGGCGGGCACCGCATTCCTTTTATCGTGCGGTGGCCGGGCAAAGTGAAGGCAGGCGCGGTGAACGATGTTACCATTTGCCTGACGGATCTGATAGCCACCTGCGCCGCGATCGTAGGCCAGCCGCTGCCGCCGGAGGCGGGGCCGGACAGCTTCAGCCTGCTGCCTTTGCTGCAGGGGCATAATAAACGCTACGCGCGCACGTCCACCGTGCACCATAGCATTTCAGGGCATTTCGCTATCCGGCAGGGCGACTGGAAACTCCTGTTCAGCCCGGGTTCCGGCGGGTGGAGCGATCCGCGCGACCCTGCAGCCCGCCAGCAGGGCCTGCCGGAGCTGCAATTATTCAACCTCCGCACGGACAAAACGGAACGGCACAATCTTCAATCTTCCCAACCGGCCGTGGTAGCAAGGCTTACGGCTCTCTTAAAAGAAACGATCAGTAAAGGCAGAAGCACGCCTGGGCCCGTGCAGGCGAACGATGCGAAAATTGATATGCGGAAGGAACGTTCCTGAGACCGCATCACGCGCCTGACAGGCGGCCGGCGGAACACGGCTTCCCTGCAAAACGAATGTACCTGCATAACCGGTGATCCGCCCAAACCGCCACCGGACATTTCCGTTTTTCAGGATTTTATGAAAAACCCGTAGGTTTGAACAAATTTAAACCTCCACTTGATATGAATACGCTCAAATCGATACTGGTGATCGCCGGTCTTGCCGCCGCATCCTTAGCCAACGCCCAGGAAAAGAAATTGCCGCCGCTGGACCCCAGCCCGATGGACATGGCCTATTATCCCGTCATGTACCCTTATGTGTGCAAAGTGAAAGGCGAGCCCGGCACGCTGGTGGCCCGCGCCATCTTCAGCCGCCCGCAGAACAAAGGCCGCCCGATCTTCGGCAACCTGCTGGAATACGGTAAAGGATGGCGGCTCGGCGCCAACGAAGCCACCGAAGTGGAATTTTACCGCCCCGTAACCATCGGCAACAAGCTGGTGCCCAAAGGCCGGTACACCCTCTACGCCATTCCCACACCCTCCAAATGGACCATCATCGTAAATAAACAAACGGATATCTGGGGCGCTTACAAATACGAATCCTCCATGGACCTGGTTCGTACGGACGTGTCCGTGGCCACGCCCCCCAACGAGCTGGAAGCCTTCAGCATGGTGTTCGAAAAAGCCCCTTACGGCGCCAACCTCGTGATGGGCTGGGACAATGCGCTGGTGAGCCTCCCCATCCGCTGGACGGAATCAAAGACCACCGCCACCGCGGCAAAAAGGAAATAACGGCCGCAGGCTGAACATAACAGATCAAAAAAGGCAGTGGGAGTCCCGCTGCCTTTTTTGCATAAAAAAAAGCGGTAAGAATACCGCCTTCAGAAATTTTAACCATATCCTATGAAAAACCTACGGTAAAATTAGCCGGAATAACCTTACGTGTAAAGCCGTTTCTGGTGAATGCATGAATTTATCTCGTAAATGCGCGGATATGGTCCGTGTGATGCCCCTCACTGCGGCCCGTCCGCTGAAAGCCGCGCACAAAAAGGGTTTGCGGTGCGTGGAACTACTACGTAAGTGTTATAGTATAACTACGTACGGCGTATTTTGAACCCTTCTAAATTCCGTACCTTTGATACTTCTCATAAACTAAACCAAGCCATGAAGTTAGGAACCAAGCTGATACACGCCGGCGTAGAACCGGACCCTTCTACCGGCGCTATCATGACGCCCATCTTCCAAACCTCCACATACGTGCAGGCAGCTCCCGGCGATCACAAGGGTTACGAGTACGCCCGTACGCAAAACCCCACGCGCGACGCTTTGCAGAACGCATTGGCCGCCATAGAGAACGGCACGCACGCGATTTCCTTCGGCAGCGGTCTTGCCGCTACCGATGCGGTGCTGAAGCTGCTGGC
>JBQCFV010000858.1:0-2152 GCA_051958695.1 Chitinophaga sp.
AATGCTGCCCGTGCCCTCCGTATTCCTGCTGGATGAGCAAGGAACGATCCGGTTCTCTTACGTCAATCCTGATTTCAGGCAACGGCTGAGCGGGGATCTGCTGCTGGCCGCGGCGAAGGCATTGCGTTAGGGGCATCCCTGATCAACAGCCGCATTATACTTGCTGCCGGCCGCTGCGAAAGGTATTGCATGAAGAGCGATCCATCAGCAATAGCGTCTACAATAAAGGCATTGCACCAGGGACGATCCAACATCAACCAATCAAAAAGCCGCACCGGAAATACCGGTGCGGCTTCATATTTCTTTCCCATAAATCAGGTCGTCTCGTTGATAAGATCCTTCAAACTCCGCACCCCCAGCATCTTTGCCGAGGTATACCCTTCCGCGTACGCCACACCTACCATTTTTCCGAGCATCTTTGCGCGGTACACCACGCTGTCAAAAAATTCGGGGGAGGAAATATAGGTCTGGGGCTCATGGTCTTTTTCCGCGAGAAACTGCGTTTTAAAGCATTTGATCGCTTCCAGTTTCTGGTCTATCACGTCGCTGATATCCACCACGAAATCGGGCTGGCAGTAACGGTCCTGTATAAAATGATAGACCTGTTTCGGCCGCCAGGCCTGCTGCGGCTGGCCGTTTTCGCCGAAGGTTTCGATCTTGCGGAGCCCTGCGAGGAAGGCGCTGTCTTTGATCAGCTGCGCCGCGCGGCCGTGATCGGGGTGCCGGTCGTCTATCGCGTTGGCCAGCACGATGTCCGGCCGGTATTTGCGGATAGCGGCCACTACTTTCAGCTGGTCTTCGCGGGTATTCTGAAAAAATCCGTCCGCCAGGCCCAGATTTTCCCTTACGTCCACGCCCATTACTTTACAGGCTTCCTGCGCTTCGAGGATGCGCCCTTCGGGGGTACCACGGGTGCCCAGCTCGCCGCGGGTAAGGTCTATAATGCCCGTTTTCAGGCCCTGCTTCGCATGTACCATCAGCGTCCCTGCGCAGGACAGCTCTACGTCGTCCGGATGGGCGGCTATTGCCAGTATGTCCAGTTTCATGTCTCTTTGAATTTTGCCGTGCAAAGGTCGGGTATATGGGGAGATGTTCCAAATCGGGGCCGTTCATAGAATATTAACCGCATTACCAGCGGATCAAGTCCGTCTTATCTACGCTTTATCTACGACTTATCCCCCCTTTCCAGCACCCTCTCCGCAATGCTCTGGCCGATTAAGGGCGGATCCCCCGCTGCTTCCCCGCCCGTAATCATATGACTCCTTGTGCCGCTTGCAACCGGCGGAACACCCGCTATGCAGTCGTCCGTGAAACGCAGGGTCGCCAAAACGATAAAGTTCAGCTAAGCCTGCTGCGCGACCGATTACGTAATGCACATCCACTCAACCTCAGTTAAACCGGTTATACAACTGTATCTCCTGCACGATCGATTCAATATCATGATCGTCCTGACGATTGAATTCGCTTTTAAGATTGCCGCCGAAGAAGAATGCCACGGTCTGGTACATACGTGCGTTGAAGCCACCTTTCAGCTCTTTTACGATCTCGTAGCAGTTCTCGCCGGTTTCGCGGTGGATGAGTTTCATGAGCACTTTGCCCTGGTATACCGAGAGATTCTCGAGCTTGTCGCCAAACTCGGCTTTGAGCAGCTTTTCTTTCGAGGCGAGATAATCCTTGCGCTGTTTTTTGTTGGGCATGGTCTCCAGGTCGCGGTTCACGTCTTTGAGGATGCGCCCGGCGGACACTGCATAAGGATACGTGACATACACGGCGTTGCGCAGCCTCGTCCAGCGGGCGCGCTGTTTGCGCAGGCGTTTGGGCAGCTTGTCGTATACGTCCACGATGCGGAGGGTGATGGAAGGAATGGTGTCGTTGCCGTACAGTACCGCCCGGAGGGCCAGCGTGTCAGTAGCGGTGCGCTGCTGCGCCGAGGCGGCGCCTGCAAGGCAAAGGCAAAAGGTACTGATGATGAGCAGATGGCGAAGCACGGTCAAATGACGATTAATGGTAAACGCTGATCCAACCCAAGATACGAATTAGTTGCGATTCCCGTGAATATCCTCCCACCAGCTGTTGATGGCCGCTTCCACGCCCGGCACGTCGCCGGAAGTAATGCTGGAGCCGATCACATGCGCGCCCGCGTTCGGGATGG
>JBQCFV010000859.1:0-7003 GCA_051958695.1 Chitinophaga sp.
CGATGTGATAGACGACCTGCAGGCCAACGAGCGCCGCCAGAAAATGGTGAACCTCATCGTAGTGGCCGAAGGCGACGAATTTGGCGGGGCCAACGAAGTGGCGCGCCACGTACAGGAAAGGATGCCCCAGCTGGACACGCGCGTGTGCATACTCGGCCACATCCAGCGCGGCGGCACGCCCACCACGATGGACAGGCTGCTGGCCAGCAGGATGGGTTATGCCGCGGTAGACGCGCTCATGACCGGCACTTCCAACGTCATGATCGGTCTCGTGAACAATAAAATACAGTATACTCCGCTCGACAAGGCCGTAAAAGCCAAACAAAAAATCGACCCGGAATGGTTTAAGATCGTCAAAATTCTTGCGAGTTAAATAAACGTCTATGAGTACAAAAGATCTGTCCAAATACTATCACAAGGAAATGGACAACGATGCCGGAGCGGCGCATGCAAAGCAGAAAACCAAGATCGTAGCCACGGTAGGGCCTGCTTCTGATACCTATGAGAAGTTATTGGAACTCGTGAGGGCCGGGGTGAATGTATTCCGCCTGAACTTTTCCCATGGCAGCCATGAAGACAAACTGCGGATCATCGGATACATCCGCCAGATAAATAATACGGAGCCTTACAACATCGCCATCCTGGCGGACCTTCAAGGCCCCAAACTGCGCGTGGGCGAAATAGAGAACAACGCCCTCCCGCTGAAAACAGGGGACATCCTCACCTTTACCACCGAAAAATGCGTGGGCACCATGGAAAGGATCTATGTGTCTTACCATGACCTGCACAAAGACGTGCGCCCCGGCCAGAAGATCCTTTTGGACGACGGCAAGATCGAAACCGTGGTAAAAGAGATCACGCCCGACCATCTCATCAAAGCGGAAGTATTGCTCGGCGGCGTGCTGTCCTCCAAAAAAGGCTTCAACCTGCCCGATACCAAAGTGTCCCTCCCGGCGCTGACGGTAAAGGACGAAGAGGACCTGGAATTTATCATCGACCAGGAATGCGACTGGGTGGCGCTTTCGTTCGTACGTAACGTAAAAGACCTCGGCCTGCTGCGTAAACGCCTGAAAGAGCGTAACTCCAAGATGAAGATCATTTCCAAGATCGAGAAACCCGAAGCGATCCAGAACCTGAAAGAGATCATCTGGGAAAGCGACGGCGTGATGATCGCCCGCGGCGACCTCGGCGTGGAGCTGCCCGTTGAGCAGATACCCATGATCCAGAAAGACATCATCCGCAAATGCATCCACCGCGCGAAACCCGTGATCGTGGCCACGCAGATGATGGAATCCATGATAGACCGCACCCGCCCGAACCGCAGCGAGATCACCGACGTGGCCAACGCCGTGCTGGAAGGCGCCGACGCAGTGATGCTGAGCGGCGAGACCGCCACCGGCAACCATCCTACGCTCGTGATACAGACCATGCGCAAGATCATCGGCGAAGTGGAAAAGGAAAGCATCATCTATAACCGCAACCTGATACCGCACCGCCACTCCCCCACCTTCCTGAGCGACGCGCTTTGCTACAATGCGTGCAAGATCGCGGAAGACCTGGAGTCCGACGCGCTGATCGGGATGACGCAGAGCGGGTACACCGGCTTCATGCTGAGCAGCTACCGCCCGAAATCGCCGCTGTTCATCTTCACAAAAGAAAAAACACTGGTGAACCAACTGAGCCTGAGCTGGGGCGTACGCGCCTTCTACTACGGCGAAGCAGAAAGCCTGGACGATATCATCACCGACCAGATCAACATCCTCAAAGAAAGAGGTTTTGTGAAAACGAACGACGTGGTGGTGAATACCGGCAGCACGCCTGTAAAACAGCACCTGCCGACAAACATGCTGAAGATCACGAGAGTGCCGGAGTAACGGCATTGCAGATATTTGGGAGATGGGCTGACCGGTGGTTAGCCCATTTTTTTTGCGGCTACCTCTACCTTCTTATACGTCACCAGATAAATCATAATCGCCGCCGCAATAAGCCCCACCGCGCCCATGCAAACCCCGGCCCACTTCCCGATATCCCACACCCAAAGGCCGATCCCGGAACCCAGCGATGTGCCGATGAAGCTGATCGTCATGAACACGGTGTTCATCCTGTTGCGCGCTTCGGGCAGCAGGGCGTAAATGCGGGTCTGGTTGGAAACGTGCACGCCTTGCAAACCGAGGTCGAGCAGCACGATGCCGGCAATGATGCCGATGAGGGAATTTCGGAAGAACCAGAAAACGATAAAAGCCGTCAGGATCAAAGCAAGACCGTAGCCGATGGCGATGCGCGGGTTCTTCTTGTCCGCAATACGCCCGACCAGCGGTGCGCCCAAAGCGCCGGCCGCCGCGGCAAGGCCCATGAGACCGATAATATCGCTTCCGAAATTATAAGGAGGGTTGGCCAGCAAAAATACCGAAGTGGTCCAAAACAGGCCGAAAACGGCGAACACGCAGGCGTTGATCGCGGAGGCTTCGCGCAGCAGCGGCTGCTCTTTTGCCAGCGTCAGCAGCGAACGCATCAGCGCGCCGTAGCTGCCTCCGAATGAAGGTTTGCTTTTCGGGAAAGTAAAGAGCATGATCGCCATCATCAGGAACGAGAGCGCGCCCGCGATCCAGAACATCGCCCGCCAACCCAAATGTTCGCCGATAACGCCACTCACCGTACGCGACAACAAAATGCCGATCAGCAGCCCGCTCATGATCACGCCGATCACCTTTCCCCGTTTCTGCGGCTCTGCTAAAGCCGCTGCCAGCGGCAGTATCAGCTGCGGCACGATGGAGGTGAAGCCGATCACGAAACCCGTGGCTTTCAGCATGCCGATGTTAACGGACAGCGCCGCCGCTACCAGCGCGGCAACCGCAGCGGCCGTCATTACGAGTATCTGCCCGCGGCGCTCGAGCTTGTCGCCCAGCGGCACGCAGAACAACAGGCCCAGCGCATACCCCATCTGCGTAAAAAATGTGACCTGCCCCGCGTTGGATTCCGAAACGTTAAATTCCCTGCTGATGAGCACCAGCAATGGTTGCGAATAGTATATGTTCGCCACGATGAGACCCGTGCAAAGGGCCATCACGGCGATGTTCAGCTTGCTTAAAGACATGTTTCCCGTAATTTCGGCTGCAAAGGTAACGGTTTTGCGGCAAGTGCCACCCCGCTCGAAATTCCTTAACTTTATAACATGACGTTCAAAAGCATATACCCCTACACGCAGGAAACCATCGCCGAATACCCCGCGCATACGCGGGAAGAGATCGAAAAGAAAATGAAGGACGGCTGGAAAGCCTTTGCCGCACTGCGGCAGGACAGTCTTCAGCACCGCTGCGAGCTGATGCTGCGTGCCGCCGCTTTGCTGAAGGAAAACGTGACGGAACATGCCACCCTCATTTCAAAAGAAATGGGGAAAACCCTGAAAGAAGCAAAGGCCGAAGTGCTGAAATGCGCGGCCACCGCCGAATATTATGCCGCCAACATCGCGCCGCTGCTGCAGCCCCGGCTGATCGCATCGGACGCGAAAAAAAGCTACGCGGCGTTCGAGCCCAAAGGCATCATACTCGCTATTATGCCCTGGAATTTTCCGTACTGGCAGGTGTTCCGCTTCGCCATCCCGAACCTGCTGGCAGGCAATGCCGCCATGCTGAAGCACGCCAGCAACGTAAGCGGCTGCGGGATGGCCATTGAAAAGCTGTTCCGGGAAGCGGGTTTCCCCGAAGGCGCGTTCCAGGCGGTGCTGGTATCTTCAAAAGAAATGGAACCGCTGATCGCGGACAGCCGCGTGCAGGGCGTTACGCTCACGGGCAGCACGCCCGCAGGCATGAGCGTGGCCGCACTGGCCGGTAAATACATCAAAAAGACCGTGCTGGAGCTGGGCGGCAGCGACCCGTTCATCGTGCTGAAAGACGCCCACCTCCCCGAAGCCGCGCAAACGGCCGTAAAAGCCCGCATGCAGAACGCAGGACAAAGCTGCATCGCCGCCAAAAGATGGATCGTGGAAAAAAGTATAGCAGAAGATTTTACGCAGCAGGTGCAGTCTATCATCACTTCTCTCAAACAAGGCGATCCTTTCCTGCCTGATACGGACACCGGCCCCATGGCCCGCCCCGATCTCGCGGAAGAGCTGGCTGCGCAGATGGAACGTTCACTCGGACAGGGCGCACAATTGCTGGCAGGCGGCGAACGCGACGGCTGCAACTTCATTCCCACACTGCTTACCAACGTACAACCCGGCATGGCCGCCTTCGATGAAGAAACGTTCGGCCCGCTGGCAGTCGTTATCACCGCCAACGACGAAGCCTCCGCCATCCGTCTCGCGAACCAGACGCCGTTCGGCCTCGGCGCCGCGCTCTGGACGAAAGATATTGAAAAGGCCGCACGCCTCGCCACGCTCATCGAAAGCGGCAACGTGTTCATCAACGCTATGGTAAGGTCTGACGCAAGACTGCCGTTCGGCGGTGTAAAACAATCCGGTTACGGCCGCGAACTAAGCGAGGAAGGTGTGCATGAGTTTATGAATATCAAGACGGTGTATATACAGTAAGCTACCGTATGGGATGCATGGGTTTGTTAATATCAAGACGGCGTATATACAGTAAGCTACCGTATAGGATGCATGGGTTTGTGAATATCAAGACCGGGTATATACAGTAGGGCTCCTGCACCGCATGTCTTGCCGGCATCCATTACTTTACCGGCGATGCAACAGGTGTCCATCAATACTTCTTCACCTCCACCTGCGGCGGATGCGCATAATCGTTCCAGTACGCCTCGGCCTGTTCGGCAGTGAGGTCGCCGTCGTAAGTGATCACACGGTATTGCTGGCGGTATTTTTGATCCGGCACCAGCGTCCAGGATTTGTCTTTGGTGGGGCTGAACTCGGCAAACACCTGCCCGTGCTGGTCTTTTTCCGGCCATATGCGCAGCGGCTGCGGCGCGTTGAAATTTTCCGGGGAAGATAATACGAGGATGCCGCCTTTGCCGCCTTTCAGCTCGCCCGTGATCTTAAACCAGCGCGCATGCGACATATCGCCGTTCTTGCGCGTTTTGCCTTCGGACGTCAGCACGGCGCTGTTCTCGTTGTTCCATTCTTCCGCTCCTCTTATCGAAAACCCGCCGCCATAACGGTATTCCTTCAGCGTGATCGGCGAGCCGGTACCGCAGGCCAGCGTGGAGTTGTAATCCCATATCTGCACGTCTTTGGTGCCGCCGTAGGCGCTTACTTCCAGCTCTTCCACGATCGCGGTTTTATCAGGGCCGCCTTTGCCGAGCACCACATGGTCCTGCACCTGCAAAAAGCCGCCCCATACCGGGCCGGACACGCTGTAATTGCGGTCGCTTTCAAAATTGACGCGCACCGTGCCGGACCTTTTGGCGAGGTTCCAGAAATCGACGGTCTGCCCTTCAAACTCGGTGTCCGTCCAGGGATTCCAGATGCCGTAATGATGATAGTGGTCTTTGGGCTGGATATTGGTGAGCACTTTTCCGCCGGGGGTATAAGCGGGGTGGATGAAACCGCCCCTTCTGAACGCAGTGTCAACGCCGGGGGGAACGTCTTTTATCGCCGCCTGGTAGAACAGTACCGTTTTGCGGCCGCGTTTCACGGCAAACCCTTCGGCTGAATTATCGACGGTTACCGCATCGTCCGGGTCCGCTGACGCCACGTTCTTCCCGTTCTTCCACAATTCGAATACCCGCTGCTGCCCCGGCAGCAGGTCTTCCCCCAGCAGCCATACGAACCTGCCGTTGCTCACCTGCACGCTGACGGGCGTTTTGGTATTGCCGTCCATCCGGTACAACAGGTATACGTCGCCCCGCTTTGCTTCGCCGGGTATGGAAATGATCGTATTATGACGGGGATATTTTCCCGCCTTGACCGTATAACGGGTCATCAGCTGGGCGTTGGCGGTCATCGCGAAAAGCATGAGCATAAGAACTGAGGTAATACGCGGGTACTTCATATGGATCGATTGAAAGTTTAAAATACTCATTCCCCCGCATTTATGCAATACGTGCGAAATAGCTTACATTCGTACTGTTACGCCACCCCAAAACATACCCCGAAATGAAAAAGGACAAGCTCATCGTGTCCAACCGTTCCGCGCTGGAAAAAAAGTACGGCGGCAAATACACTTCCATCTTAAAAGACCTGAAAGCGATACAGGCTGCGGATAAAAAACGCGGGCTGAACAGCGGGATCATTTTTGTGGACGATGCCGCCGTCATGAAAAAATACAGATCGCCGGTAGTAAACACGCCCGGCAGCGCGAAGCAGCACAAAGCCGCTATCGACGGATTGTTCAGGCACTTCGAACCGGATTACCTCCTCATCGCCGGCGCGCAGGACGTGATCCCTTTTCAGCCTTTGCGCAACCTGCTGTTCAGCGAAGACGACGAAGACCGCCTCATCCCGAGCGACTTGCCATACGCCTGCGAAACCGCGTACAGCACCGATCCCGGGAAATTCGTATCTCCCACCCGCGTGGTAGGCCGCCTGCCGGATGTGCCCGGTGGCGCCAATCCCGCGTATTTCCATTCGCTGACAAAAGACGTGACCACCAGCAAACCGGGCAAACAACAGCTGTACCGCCGGTATTTCAGCGTGAGCGTGTACGACTGGCGCTTGTCCACCGGGGAAAGCCTGCGCAACATCTTCGGGGATAACGCGGCTTTGCAGCTCTCGCCCGTTCTCGGCCCGGAATGGACGAACGCGCAGCTGAAGGCGGGCACGCATTTCATCAACTGTCACGGCGCACTGGAAGACCCGAGCTATTACGGCCAGAAAGGAACAAAATTCCCGGAAGCCCTGCGTTCCTCCCTGCTTGCCAAAAAGATCGGCAAAGGCACGATAGTGGCGGCGGAATGCTGCTACGGCGCGCAGCTGTACGATCCTTCGCTCACGGAAGCCGGGCATCTCAGCATTGCGAACAATTACCTGCTCAACCACGCGATCGCTTTCGCGGGCAGCTCCACCATCGCTTACGGGCCGGCCAAAGGCCAGGGTTTGGCGGACCTGCTC
>JBQCFV010000860.1:0-4505 GCA_051958695.1 Chitinophaga sp.
TGGACGCCAGAGGGTTCAGGTTGTTGTGGAGAATGTAATGCTCCGGGATGTCCAATCCCGTGTTGGGATAATATACCTGCTGCGAAGCGTTCATTCTCCAGGCGTTGGAGTAGAGACCGTTGCCATCGTCGTTGGCATACAGGCGGTCCACCTGCAGGCGGTGCGCATAGAAGTCGGCCAGCAGCACGAACTTGTCCGCGATATTGATAGTGGTGTTAAAGCGTGCGGACTATTTCCGGGAGCCTTCCACATCGTTGAGACCGTTTTCGCGAAGGTGGCCCAGCATCAGGTTGAAGGTGCCCACGCCGCCGCCGCCTGATACGCTCAGGGCAACGTTCTGCGAGTTGGCCCTGCGCTGCATCACCTCGTCGAGCCAGTCTACGCTGGGAAGCTCGCCGGTTTCCATCTTGCGGATGGAATCTTCGGAGAAGGTAGGCGTTTGGCCCTGCATGGTGCGCGCTTCGTTGTTCAGGCGCATGTAATCGGCGCCGTTCACGAATTTGGGCAGATCGATGGGCTGCTGGAAGGCGGCCCAGGTATTGAGATCTACCTTGAATTTGCCGGTAGTGCCCCTTTCCGTTTCGATGATGATTACGCCGTTGGCGCCGCGGGAGCCGTACATGGAGGCGGATGCCGCGTCTTTTAATACGGTGATGCTTTTTACCTGGTTAGGATCGATGTCCGTCAGCGATTGTTCCATACCGTCCACGATCACAAGCGGATCGGAGTTCTGCAGGGTGCTGATGCCGCGGATGGAAATGCTGCCGGGCACGCTGCCGGGCAGGTTGGTGCCCTGCTGCATGGTAACGCCGGCGATGGTGCCGGAGAAGGCTTCCTGCAGTTTGATCACCGGCCTGGTCTTGGCCTGCTTCATGTCCATCTGGGCAACCGAAGAGGCCACGTGCTGGCGTTCTACCTTGGAGAAACCCATTACCACTACGGCATTGAGGTCTTTGCCGCTTTGCTGCAGGCGTACGTTCAGTACGGATTGTTTGCCTACGGTTACCTCGCGGTCCTGGAAACCCATGGACGTGAAGATGAGCGTAGTGTTGTCGTTCGGCACTTTGATTTCATAGTGCCCGTCCGTCCCTGCGGCGGTACCGATGTTGGTGCCTTTTACCAGCACGGTGGCGCCGGGAATGGCAGTGCCGGCAGAGTCCGTGACGCTGCCTCTGATGGTCCGCTGCTGGGCCTGGGCCTGCAGCATGCAGAGCAATAGCGATGAGAATAGGAGTAAATACTTCATGATATTGGCTGAGTTGAAGGTTTTTTGGTTGAATGAACGCAAAGCACCGCCATAGGCTGCGGCTCCTTGTCCTTTACCGGATGACTCGAATTATTGATACAAACTATCGATGGATGAGGTAAGGGCATTGTTTCCCTAAACGTGTTTTGAATAGTGCCGGACTGTTTTCCCGTATTCATATGCGCTCAGATCCAGTTAGGTTATCTGCGGCTGCTGTCTCACTTTCTAAAATTTTGATTGAAATTTTTCGCTTTTGATTACTTTCGGTTGCGCAAATCTTCAAATTCTTACGTATGCTTTTCAAATATGCGTACTATTTTCGCTAAAGAATAAAGTTTTTTGATATTTTACTAAATGAAAAAAACTTTATGAAACTTTTGTAAGAAGTATTCGTATGAATGGTAAAAATTTGAAGAAATGAATGCGAAATTGTTAAATGAACAGCTATTTTGGTTCCGGAAAAGTAACAGTAAGAAACAGGAACAATTAAAATACCGGCTGCTGAAACACCTGTATGCGCACGGCCCTTCACCCGTGGCCGCGCTTTGCGACACGCTGGGCATTTCCACGCCCACGGCGGTAAAGCTGCTTTCTGAAATGAGCCGCGAGCGCATCGTGGAGAAAAAAGGGCAGGGCGAATCCGTCGGCGGAAGAAGACCCGATCTTTTTCGTTTACGCAAGCACGTGCTGTATATTATTTGCATTGATATCGAGCTGTTCAAGACCAGTATGGTGATCGTTGACAACAACAACAACTTCATCACCCCCGTCAAATCCATACCGGTAACGCTTTCGCGCAACCGCACCGCGTTTCTCCGGATGCTGGTGGATCACATGCACGAGCTGGCCGATTCCGCCAATATCGAATCCGGCCGGCTGATCGGCTGCAGCGTAGGCATGCCGGGGCTTATCGATACCGAGTCTGGCGAAAACCTCAGCTACCTGCTGGACGAAAACAGCGACATCTCCCTTCGCGAAGCCTTCGAACAACATCTCGGCCTGCCGGTAGTGATACAGAACGACGTGAAAGGCTCGGCGCTGGCGGAGCTCCGCTTCGGTCACGCAAAAGGCAAAAAGAACGTGCTGGTGATCCTGATGGACTGGGGCATTGGTCTCGGTATTATAATGGACGGCAAGGTGCAGCAGGGCAGCTCGGGGTTTTCAGGCGAAATGGGGCATATGCCGTTTGCCGAGAACGGGGAGCTCTGCTACTGCGGCAAACACGGCTGCCTCGAAACCGTGGCCTCGGGCATGACGCTCGCGAAAACCGCCAGGCAGGGCATTTTGTCCGGGCAGAATTCCATCATCAACGACCTTTCCAATAAAGAAGTATACCGCATCGAAACGGAGCTGATCATCCGCGCGGCCAACAACGGCGACCAGTATTCCATCCAGCTGCTGTCCAATATCGGCACGCATCTTGGCAAAGGCATCTCCATCCTCATCCAGCTGTTCAACCCGGAGCTGGTGATCCTGAGCGGAAAGATCGCCGCGGCCCGCCAGTATATCACCCTGCCGATGCAGCAGGCCATCAACACCTACTGCATGACGCAGATACGCGAAAAGACGCAGATCGTCGGTTCCGAGCTGGGCGATTCCTCGCGCCTGCTGGGGTACGCGGCCGAAGGCATCATGCAGTTCTTTGACGTGATGATCGCGCAGGCGAAAACGAATTGAGGCACCGGTTCTGCCCGCATTTTCAGATCTTCGGCGTTACGGGGCGATATTATGTTGCGCCGGACAGAAATTCACTATATTCACTGTAACGACTATACGTTAAAAGAAACCATCCCATATATAATGAGCTGCTCCCGTACCCTGGCAGGCATAGCCCTGCTGTTTTTAGCCCTTGCCGCCGCGTCCTGCAAATCTACGCTTGTGAAGATCATGTCGAAACAATACGATGTCCATAACGGGAAGTCGTTTCCCGCTACAAAGGCCGAAAGCCTCGACGGCGGACCGCTGGTGCTGGAAGATTCCACCGGCACGGTGCGGTATGCGCATATTTGGTCGACCACCTGCGTAGCCTGCATCAAAGGGCTGCCGGACATGAATAAAATGACCAAAGACCTGGAGGAATACAAGGATATAGAGGTCTTTCACCTTTGTATGGACAAGCCGGAGAACAGGGAGCGCTGGAAACAGCTGGTGAGCAAACACGGGATACTCGGGAAAAACTATTTTATAGATACGAAAGACAGCCTGTTGACGACCTTCCATATCAATGAAGAAGGTTTTCCTTACTTTTTATTGATCGGGAAAGACGGAAAAGTGCTCGGCGCCGAATTTTCGCCCGATGAAAACGAGCGCTTGGCGACCTTGTATTTCCTGACGAGAGCGCGGGAGGATCACACCGCGGCATCATCCCTTAACCACCTGGTGCGCATGATGAAACGGATGAAGCGGCACGACGACGAGGAAACCCGCGCGTTCGAAGCGTTCCTCGCGAAATACGCAAATAAAGCAGGCGAATATCCCGCCGGCAAATAACCGGTCTTCTTCGAAATATGCAAAAAAAAACCGGCGGGTATCTCACCGGTTCTTCCCGGCGAAGCCGGCACCGCAAAAAACTCACTATATACAGCGTAAAATCCGTTCACTCGCGAAATATCGCGGAACGGCATATCGATGTTGTTTTCTACTTTATTGATTAACAGTTCGTTAACCCAATGGCACATGGCTTGCAAACCCTTCTGCGCAACAATATCGTTGCATTCACCTCTTAAAAACAAAAGCCATGACAACGATCGGACAGATCTTACGCAATCTTTTCTTCAGCGAGACGGTGGAGCCGAAGGTCACCACCATTGAAACGGCCCTTCAGCAGCCGCATGAAAGAGACATCTACGAAGGCAGCGAATTTCTCAACGACCTCATCAGGACGGAGGACGCTGAAGATGACCCGTTATTCGTTTAGTCTCCACCACAATCCATCCGCCGCATGCACATAGGAAAATCATACAAGCTGTCCAGTTTCCTTTTCTGGACAAGAAGAAAGATCTACACGCTGATCGTACTCGGCACTATACCCGTGGTGCTGTACCATATCGCCGGCATCAAATGGCTGGTGCTGCCCTGGACGGTCGTTTCGCTCTTAGGCACTGCCACGGCCTTTATCGTGGGTTTTAAAAATACCCTGACCTACAGCCGCACGAGGGAAGGGCAGGCCGTATGGATGGCCATCGGCAACGCCAGCCGCGTTTGGGCGCTGATGTGCCGCGATTTTTACCGGGACCCGGGGCAGGTGAAAACACTGGTC
>JBQCFV010000861.1:0-4800 GCA_051958695.1 Chitinophaga sp.
TCACCGGCGCGCTCGAAAATGCCGCCGAAGCCCGCTATGCGCGAGGCGTGCAGCTGCTCGAAAGAGGCGACAAGCTCAGCGCCCGCCAGGCCTTCGACGAGTTCGACGCTGCGCTGGGCCTTACGCCCAATTACAAGAACGCCAAAGAGCTCCGCGAGGAAGCCTACGCCATGGGGCTTGTAAACGTGGTGATCAGCGAAATTGACGTGCGTTCGCCTTATTACAAGTTCACCGCGGACCAGTTCCGCGATGCGCTGGTGCGCAACCTGCAAACCCGCAACATCAACACTTTCGTGAAATTCTACGACGAACGGGAAGTGCGCGGCGACAAGCAGTTCCAGCCCGATCAGTACATGGAAATGCGCTTCATGGATTTTGTAGTGGGACAAACTTACGTGGACCGTTACTCCCGCGACGTATCCAAAGTGATACAGGTGCCCGGCAATAAAAAAGACAGCACGGGCAAAGCGATCATGGTGGACATTACCGTGAAAGCTACCGTGTTCGTCACCACCAAAACCGTTGCCTCCAATGGCCTGCTGGATTACCGCATCATTGACGTGGGGAATAACCGTACCCTGCGGCAGGACAGGGTGCCCGGCTCCTTTACCTGGCGCAACCAGTTCGGCACTTACCGCGGCGACGAAAGGGCCCTCAGCGATGAGGACAAACGCCTGATGGGCGGCCGCGATATTCCCCCGCCGCCCCCTCAGGATCTTTTCCTGGAGCTGACGCGCCCAATTTACGACCGGCTCGCCAGCGACCTCCGGACCTTTTATACGCAGTATTAACCTTTTTCCGGTAGTTTTGTTATAGTTCAAAACCCACGCGCATGAAAAAAGTCCTGACCGTATGTCTCGCCATGGCGGGCATCGTATACCTTGCCGCCTGCTCGAACACCAACAAAACCGGCGGCACCAACAACGAAGCCGACCTTTACAAAACCTGGAGGCTGGTGGAAGTGAACGGTGAAACCATCGACACCACCGGGCTGAGGACGCCGCTGGAATTTACCTTTGAGAAAACGGACAGCCAGTTCAGCGGTTCCGCCGGCTGCAACAGGATCTTCGGGAAGTTCAGCATCACCGCGCCGGACAATATCAGCTTTCCCGGCCTGGCCGCCACCCGCATGGCCTGCCCGGACATGAGCGTGGAAAGCAAATTCCTCGACGCCAGCAACAAAGTGAACAAATGGGCCATCAAACAGGGCATGCTGGTGCTGAGCCAGAACGACAATGCGTTGATCCGTTTCAAAGCGAAATAACAGGAAGCTTATATAATACACAAGCGGCTGCATCATAAAGAGCAGCCGCTTTTTTTATAGATCAGGAATTGGGGTGTTAATCCAGTATTGCCTGGTGACTTTGCCAAAGCCTGCTGTACAGGGATTTATTTTCCAGCAGCTCTTCGTGCGTGCCCTCTTCCGCCATCGCGCCTTCCTGCAGCACTGCGATCTTGTCCGCATTTACCACCGTGCTGAGGCGGTGCGCGATCACGATAATGGTTTTTCCTTCGTCGCGCAGCCGCTGCATCGCGTCCTGCACAAATTGGTCGGACACTGCGTCCAGCGAAGAAGTGGCTTCGTCGAGGATCAGTATCTCGGGATCGCGGTACAGCGCCCTTGCGATGGCGATGCGCTGCCGCTGGCCACCGGAGAGGTTTACGCCGTGCTCGCCCAACAGCGTATTAAATCCTTCGGGCAATTTTTCGATGAACGGAAGAATGCCCAGCTGTACGGAAATCGCCAGCACGCGCTGCATGTCCGGCTCAAACTCGCCGACGGCGATATTTTCCATCACGGTACCCGCAAACAGGTCGATCTGCTGCGGCACCACGCTTACCAGCCGGCGCAGGCTTTCGTGCTCGATATAACGGATGTCAAGACTGCCGATCTGTATGCTGCCCTCACGCAAAGGATAGATATTCTGCAAAAGCGCCATTAACGTTGATTTCCCGGAGCCGCTCTCCCCCACGATAGCAGTAATCTTTCCCTTCTCTATCTTCATGCTAAAATTCCTGAACACCTCTACCCTGGTGCCATAGCGGAATGAAACGTGCTGGAACATCACATCGCCCATCATATTTTTTTGCAGCACCACTTTGTTGCCGCTTTCCTCCTGTTCCAGATCCATGATCTCAAACAGGCGGTCTGCCGCAATCAAAGCATCCTCCATGCTTTTATTCGCGCCGATCAGGCTCATGGCAGGGCCGGTAAAATAACCGATGATGGCGTAAAAGCTCAGCAACTCGCCGGGGCTCAGCTGCCTGTCCATCACAAAATAGGAGCCCGCCCAAAGCAGTATCACCACGAACGCGCTGGTCACAAAACCGCCGGCATTGCCGATATACAGATTCGTTACCGACGCGGAATAGATCGTTTTGAGCAGCTTTACAAAGCGGTTTTCCGTTTTGAGATTCGCGTATTCTTCCAGCCCGAAACGTTTGATGGTAGCCGCTGAATTGAGCGATTCCACCAGTTGGCTGCCCAGCTCCGCATTATCTTCCATCAGCCTGCGCTGCATTTTTTTATTGACCTCGTTGCTGATCCAATAGATGAGCCCGTACACCGGCAGTATCGCCAGCATGATGAGCGCCAGCTTCCAGTAGTAAGTGAACATCAGGCCAAAAGAGAACAACACGATAAACACGTTCACCACCAGCCCGATGGCAACATCATTGATAAATACGCGGATCTTTACCGCATCGTTGATACGCGAGGTGATCTCGCCCACGCGCATCGTATCAAAGAATTGCTGCGGCAGGCGGAGCAGGTGTTTGTAATATCCGAGTATCAGCCGCGCGTCGATCTGCTGGCCGGTTTTGAGGGCGAATACGCTTTTGAGCTGGCCGATGAACAATTGCAGCACAAGTATCAGCAGCATGATGATGCCGAGCAGGTTCAGCAGGTTTTTATTGCCTTCCACGAGCACATTGTCCACGATCTTTTGGACGTAGATGGAAGTGGACAAACCGAGGATGGTATAAATGACGGCGCCGAACAGGGCCTGCATTACCACGGAGCGGTGCGGCCGCAGCAGGAACCAGAAACGCGCAAGATGGGAGATCTTTTCGTTGCCGGGCCTGAAGTCTTCGCCGGGCAAAAGCAGCACCAGCACGTTTGTCCAGATCTTTTTAAAAGCGTCGTGGGTGAGGGAATGATACTGCCCGTCGGCCGGGTCCATCACCACCACGTGCGTTTTGGTGACGCGGTAGATCACTACGAAGTGATGCAGCTGCTCCCGCACGATCACATGCGCGATGGCGGGTTTGGGAATATTGAAGAGCGCTTCGAAAGGGCCTTTTACGCCCTTTGCCTGGAAACCAAGCCTGGTAGCGGCTTCCACAACGCCGAGCACATTAGTGCCTTTGCTGTCCGTAGCCGCCATCTGCCGGATGCGCGATACCGGCATTTGCAGATGGTGATAAGCCGCGATGGACGCAAGACAGGCGGCGCCGCAATCACTGATATCCCGCTGGCGGACGCGGGCGCTCTTTTTTAACCGGGTAACATTAGGCATGACTTAATTTTTTGCGGTGGTATTCGGGTTCATCCAGTCGTCCGTTTTATCGTACAGGAGCTGGAACAGGCTGCGTTTGGTGAGTATAAAGCGTGCCTGCAGCGTCATTCCTTTTTTTAATTGTCCTTTTATGCCGCTGGCCGTTTGCACGTCGGTTTTGTCAAACCGGCAGCGCACTTTGAACACGGGCTGGTTATCGGAGAGCGTGAAGTCGTTGCCTACTCTTATCACTTCGCCGTCCACCGTGCCCCATTCGTTGTAATTGAAAGCGTCCACCTGGAACTTAACGGGCATGCCCGTACGCAAATAACCGATATCCTTCGGCGACACGAGGCATTCGGCCACGAGGTTGCTGTCCGGCGAAATAACGCCGATCATTTCCCCCACCTGCAGATAGCCTCCGCTGTATTTGCCGGTAAATTGCTGCAAAGTGCCGCTCACGGGGGCTTTGATAAGGTTCCATTCCTTTTGTTTTTCCAGCTGCCGCGCATCGGCCTGAAGACGGTTGCTTTCCATTCTGTAACGGCTCAGCTCTTCCTGCCAGGCGCTGCGCTGCTGCTGGACGGCGAGGCGGTACATGGCCTGGCTTTTATCATATTCGTATTGTTTGTCGCGCAATTCTTTTTCTGCGATCACTTTGTCCGCGAACAGCTTTTTATACATTTCGAGATCGCTCCCGAGCTTGCGGGTGGTGGCCTGCTGCTCGCTAAGCGATGAAATATAGCGGCTGTACTGCTGCTGGTAAAGCGAGGTTTGCAGGCCGCTGCCATTGCCTGCGGCCAGTTTGGCGAGGTCTGCGATATAGGCGTTGCGCTGCTGCAGTTCGAAGGCGGTCTGGCTGAGTTTTGAATTGCTGATGTCTTCCTGCAGGCGGAGGATGAGCTGGCCTTTTTCAACATGCTGCCCGTCCCGCACGAGCACTTCTTCGATGGTGCCGGAGACGAGACTGCGGAGCTCATTTTTTTCGGTAACGGGGCGTATGATGCCGGCCGATCTGACGGAGACGTCCACTTTGATAAAAGGAAGGGCGAGCAGGCTGAGCAGCACTGCGATCAAAACGATGGTATAGATCACCTGCGTCCGCACCTGAACGCGGGGCAGCCACGTCATGGCGGAATTTTCGATGACCTCTACCGGGAAGAGCTGAGGCATGGGCAGATCAATGGTTAAGTGACGCCCGACGGTTCAGATAGGTGTGTTTGCTAAGACGTTAGCAATTTAGGATTTATTTCTGGAATTGACTATATGAATGAATGAAATGATGTGTACAGCGTTCGGTTCA
>JBQCFV010000862.1:0-2100 GCA_051958695.1 Chitinophaga sp.
GAATTCGAAGAAAGCCTGCGCGAGATGATCATGGCGATCAACGGGTATCTTGATATAGAATAAGTCCAGCTGCAGCGTTCGTACCCCTGTTACTTTGTATAGTACCGCACGGACGGCGTGGAGTATAATATCTATATCGGTCAGACCATTGCGCCGGACCGGAAGTTCGATATGCTGTATCTGCGTAACCTGCGCCTATGGTAGCTTTCAAGCATGGCTGCCATCGCGAAGATCACGCATGAGCTGGAACCGAAGCTGAAGCTGCCGCTGCAGACCACGCAGCTGATACTCGCGCATAGCAATCCCATCGCGATCAGTTTCAGGAAAGATGAAAGAAGGTTCGATGTGGAAGGCGCCTACAACATCCGCTACGAGATCATGAAAAAACGGATCGACAAGGTACGCATCAAAAGTACGAACGAAAGATTGACGCAGCCGGGCAAGATCGCGATCGTATATTCTTACGCGCGCGAGGCGGACGAATACCGCAAGTATATCGAGTTCCTGCAAAACAAAAATATACTGCTGCCCGACGCTGAAATGCTTGACCTTGAAGAGGTGCAGGGCATCAGCGGTCTGAAAGCGATACGGCTCAGCGTAAACCTTCCTAAAATTTAAACCCGAACGTTACGTACGGCAAGGTGTTCTCTGAAGAATGACCTAACACCGCGGTGAACACCAGCAGGTTCACGGGCGAGAAATAAATGCCGCCCCCAAAACCGTCGTGCCACTGGCCGGAGCTTTCCCCTTTCTGCCAAACCCTTCCCACGTCGTTGAACGCAATAAGGCCCACCGAGCCGGGAAGGATGTACGATGCGAAATCGAACAGCTTCACACGCAGTTCCATATTGTTGTAGAACATACCAGTGCCCGTAAACCGGTTGTTGCGGTAGCCGCGCAGGTTGGCCGTGCCGCCAAGCGAGAGCGCCTGGTAAAATTCCGGTCTGCCCCAGGTGTAACCGCCGCCGATGCGCGTCACCAGCACCACGCTGGGCGGCAGGCCGAGGGACGCGTAAATGCTCATATCCGACCGTACCTGCAGGTAATCGTGGCTGAACTGGTTCAGCCCTTTGTTACCGGTGAGGGTAGTATTCCACAAAAGGCCGCGGGTGGCCACCAGGTCGTTGTCGCGCGTATCGATGTTGAACGTGCCGCGCAGGCCCGCAAAGTATTTGTTCTTGAACAGCTCCGCCGAATCGATGCCGTGGGCGTCGTAATTGGTGAGGAAGCGGCCTTCGTTATCTTCCTGCTCCAGCGTGGCGGCCGTGAGCGAAGGGCCGATGCCAAAGCTGACGTTCCGTGCGAGATTGGCGCGCAGCAGGCCTTCCACGGAATACAGGTTGAAGCGGCTGCGGTAATAACGTATAGGCGGGTCCGTCAGGTCTTTATCATAGGCAGTCTCGTTGCCGTAACCAAAAAAGTTGGCCGTATTATGCGGCGCTTTCGCGATGCCGTACAGCAGGATGTCCGCCTTGCCGATCACGTCGTTGAACTGCCCTTCGTATTTGAACCGGAAGGCTTCGGTGGCAACGGCATGCACGCCGGTGAACGTATGTTTCACGGCAAAGGAATCTTTGCGGAAACCCTGTCCTACGTATTGTACGCCGAGACCGATCAGCAAGCCGTCGTCCAGGTTGTAGCCGCCCGCTACCAGCGGCATGAAGCGGTTGTAGCGGAACGCGAAGCGGTCGTACTGTATCACTTCGGGATCGCCGGACAGCTTCAGTTTTTCGCGATGGGTAACGGCAAAGCTGTCGTCTTTTGCTTTCAGGTCGTATATGAGCACGCGTTTGCCGCCGCCCGCGGTGCTGCTGTCTATATAGGTGTCTTTATTTTTTCCGCCGATCAGCCGCACGCGGATGGGCGAGCTTTCATTGCCGCGCATTACGAAACGGTCTTCGCCGCCGAGGCCATACACTGCTACTTCTTTGGTATGCGCAGGGTTGAAGGTGCGGTCGTACAGCGTTTGCTCCAGCTCGCCTTTTTTGCTGATCTTCTGCGAAGTGATCTGCACAAAGCCGTCCGGCAGCCGGTTGACGGTGAACAGTTCATTTTTTTGCGATCCGGTCACGTCCACGGTTTTGGCGAGAAAGCGGTAAT
>JBQCFV010000863.1:0-3384 GCA_051958695.1 Chitinophaga sp.
CGGGTATTGCTTCCGCATTGACGGAGATCAACGTATTCTATGTGCAGCAGATTACGCCGCGCGCCACGCTGGCGGCTGATACGGTGAACGTGTGCAGCGGTTCCCCCGCAGTGCTGAACGCCACCGGTCCTGCAGGCGCTACCTTCCACTGGTACGATGCGCCCACGGGCGGCACGCCGCTTTTCACCGGCGCTGCCTTCACCACACCGGCCGTTACCGCAGATGCGGTTTATTATGCGGAAGCGGTTTCCGCGGGTTCTACCTGCCCGAGCGAAGTGCGCAGCCCTGCATTTGTAAAAGTGGGCCTGCCCACCGTATCCGTAACCGCCAACTCGGTAACCATCCCGCAGGGCGGCACCGCTACCTTTGACGTGAATACACCTGATTCAACGCTTACCTATAAATGGTACGATGCGCCTGCCGGCGGTACGCTGCTGTTTACCGGCCCGAGCTTCACCACGGCGCCATTGAACGCCACCACTACTTTCTATGTGGAAGCAAGCAACGCAGGCGGCTGCGTGAGCGCGCAACGCATCGCCGTGATCGCCAACGTAGTGATCGCAGATCCCGATGCGCCATGCGACATCGCCACCACGCAGGTCAGCAATGCGAACGGCCTCTGTATCGGCTGTTATGTAGATAATCAGAACTCGGCGGTAGACGCCAGCACCGTTACGTTCTCCAGCATGCATGTGATAGCAGGCCTCTTGGGCGGTTATGTGCAGCAAACGCTCATCTTCCCCGCTCCCAGCGATGCGGGCGACAGCGTGCGGCTGCTGCTTTCCTTCCCGTCTTCACTGGCGGACGTCGGCGTGCTCGGCGGTTTGCAGCTCGCAACTTATAACGGTACTACTTTCAATAATGACCGCACCGCGCTGAACGGCGGGTTGCTCTCACTGCAACTGCTGCCCGGCAATACGCAGGTATTGGTAACGTTCGCCCCGGCCGCGGTATTCGACAGGGTGGAGCTTCGTATGAGCTCCGGCGCAGCCACCGCGCTGAGCGCAGTGAACGTGCATTACGCGCAGCGTTTTGTACCGGGTCCCGTTCTGCAGGCGGATACGGTTACTACCTGCCCCGGCAGCACCGCCAAGCTGGCGGTAGCGCCCAGGCCCAATACCGTGTTCCGCTGGTACAGCACGCCCACCGGCGGCACCCCGCTGTTCACGGGCACCTCGTTCGAGTCCGGCCCGGTAAGCTCGGATACCGCCTTCTATGTGGAAGCGGTGAAAACTTCCATCAACTGCGCGAACCCGGTACGTACCAGGGGCGTCGTGATGATCGACAGAATGCCGGCCGCGCCCACGCTGGAAAGCACGGCAGTGACCACCTGCAGCGGCAGCACCGCTACGCTCAGGGCCACCGCCCCGGCAGGCGCCACGTTCCGCTGGTACGATAAACCCACTGGCGGCACCGCATTGTTCACCGGCGCAGTATTCACCACACTGGCGCTCGACAGTTCCGTAGTATATTATGCGGACACCGTTTCTTCCGGCGGCTGCGCCAGCACCACCAGAACGATGGTACAGGTAGACGTAACGGTACGTCCTGCTACGCCCGATGTTACGCCGAACGGCACCGCTATCTGCGCGGGCAATATGGCTACGCTCACGGCAAGCTCTTCCACGCCGGGCGTCGTATTCAACTGGTATGCCAGCGCCGCGCTTGACAGCATTATTTTCAGCGGGCCCGTATTTACTACTCCCGCGCTCAATACCACTACTACTTACTTCGTAACCGCCGCCAACGGCCAGTGCCAGAGCGATACGCCGGGGACCGTCACCGTGCTGGTGAATGCGGCGGCCATACAGCCGACGGTAAGCATGCTGCCTGCGTCAGGTATGATCGAGTACGGGCAGACCGCCACGCTCACCGCCACTTCAGGCACGGCCGGCGCTACCTATCGCTGGTACCTGGATTCGCTGGGCACATCGCCGGTATTTACAGGTGCGCAATACATCACGCCGCAGCTGGCGAACACCACGCAATATTTCGTGGAAGCGGTAGCGCCCTCCGGTTGCGCCAGCGCGCGCACGGCGGTAACCGTAAACGTAAACCGCAACTTCAACCCGGGTTGCGATTTCGCGAACGCGCAAACCAAGTCCACCGGCGGACTTTGCGTGCTCTGCGCCGTTACGAACGCTGACAACGCAGTAGACACCGATACGACCAATTTCGCGAATATCCAGCTACCGCTTGGCGTTGCTGGCAGCGTTTCCTACTTCTTCGATTTCGGCGGTCTTGCCGCCGCAGGCGATACCGTGAAGATCAGGTTCGCGACCCCCGCCGGTTTGCTGGATGCTGCAGCATTATCCAATATCTCCGTTACCTCTTACAACGGCGCCACCTCCAATAACGACACCCGCACGCTGAGCAGCAGCGCGCTGAAGGTGGTGTTGCTCGGTGGTGTTAACCAGCAGGCAATATTGTTTGCACCGGGCGCCCCGTATACAAGAGTGGAAATAAAACTCAGCGGTCTCGTAGGCGCGTTGCTGAACGTGAACCTTTATTACGCTAACCGCGTATTGGCTTCACCCACCGTAACGGCGACCACCACTACGTTGTGCGCAGGCGGCCAGGCCACTTTGACGGCCACCGCTTCAGACAGCGCGACCATACGCTGGTATACGCAACCGACGGGCGGCACGCCGCTGTTCACCGGTAAAGTATACACCACCGGCAACCTGACGGCGACCACTACTTTCTATGCGGAAAGCTACCGTGCGTCCACCGGCTGCGTGAACCCGGTACGTACACCCGTTACCGTTAGCGTGCTCCCGGTGCCGGATGCCCCCGCCATTATCAGCGGCGATACATCCGTATGCACCGGCAACGTGGCCGTGCTGCAGGCAAGACCGGCAGACCCGGCGCAAAGCATACGCTGGTTCAGCGCCGCTTCCGGCGGTACGCCGCTGTCGCTGGACAGTGTGTTCACCACCGGTGCATTGACCGCCACCACGACCTATTATGCAGAAGCATACAACGGCACCTGCGGCAGCATCGCGAGGGTACCGGTAACGGTGACCGTTGGTTCGCAGCCGGCCGATCCGGTGCTTGAGTCCGACAACCTCACTATCTGCTCCGGCAACAGCGCAGAGCTGAAGGTAACCTCCACCACCGCGGGTCTCACTATCCGCTGGTACACCGTACAGGCCGGCGGCTCGCCGGTAGCTACGGGCGCTACCTTCAATACGCCGGCCCTGTCTGCCACCACGATCTATTACGTAGAAGCAGTGAACAATACAGGCGGCTGCATCAACCCGGGCGGCAGGCTGCAGGCGACCGTGAATGTGAACGCAACACCGGACGTACCGGTGCTGGCGGATCCAGTCACCTTCATCTGCCGCAATCAGCCGGCAACACTGTCCGTACGCAACCCGCAAG
>JBQCFV010000864.1:0-3419 GCA_051958695.1 Chitinophaga sp.
CCGCCGCGGCGAGGAAATGCCTTTGATCTTGCTGTTATTTTATTTTCTTTGTATCACAACTTTTGGTACATGAAGCATTTCCTTTTACCCTTGATGCTGCTTGCAGCCATCCCCGCATTGTCGCAGGACACAACGACTTACATCGAAACGCACGATATTCCTTACCGCGAAGGGCAGCAGGACGCCTATATGAAAGAACGCTGCCGCCTCGACGTGTATTATCCCGCCAAACACGCCAACGCCCCGGTGGTGGTATGGTTCCACGGCGGTGGCATCGTAAGCGGCAGCAAGTTCATCCCCGACGAGCTGAAAAAACAGCACGTGATCGTGATCGCGGCCAATTACCGCCTCAGCCCGAAAGTAAAACATCCCGCATATATCGAAGATGCCGCAGCCGCCGTGGCCTGGGCTTTCAAGCATGCGGCCGCCCTGGGCGGGGATACGAACCGGATATTCGTTTCCGGCCACTCCGCCGGGGCCTACCTCACCTGCATGATCGGTCTTGATAAACAGTGGATGAACAAACAGCACATCGACGCCAATCGCATCGCAGGACTGTTTTCCTTCAGCTCGCAGGCCATCACGCATTTTACCGTGCGGAAGGAGGAGGGTTTTGATGACGACAAGCAGCCCCTGCTGGACGAATATGCACCGCTCTACCACGTGCGTGCAGATGCGCCGCCGCTTTACCTCTTTACCGGCGACCGCGAGATGGAAATGCTCGGGCGGTATGAGGAAAACGCCTACTTCGCACGGATGATGAGGCTGAAAGGCCATAAAAGCACTTATCTCTATGAGCTGGAAGGCTATAACCACGGCGATATGCCGCATGGCGCGTATTACCTGATGCTGAAAGCGATGAAGAAAAAATAAGACGTTAATCGATCTCGATCTGGTATCTGCCGAGCAGGCCGGGAAGACCGGCCAGCGAGAATTTCGCCTGCCTGATGCGGTTTTGCTCAGGGTCGATGGAATAATGGAAGGAGGTGCGCAGGTCCACCTTTTCGAGCACGGTCTGATCAAAAACGGCATCGCTGAAATCGCATTGATCGAATACGCTGCCGCCGAGGTCGCACTCCGAAAAGTCCGCTTCGCGGAATTGTGTGGAACGGAAGGTGGCTTTGGCGAGCCTGACCTGGAAGAACGACGCGTTATTGCAGTTGCAATTTTCTGTTGTAATGTGGAAGAGGAATTTGTTGCATTGGTCAAACCGCATCCCCAGCATTTTACAATCCTTAAAGGTCACTTCCCTGAAAGCCGTGCTGCCGAGCTTTACCAGGCTCAGGTTGCAGCCGGTGAACGTGCATTCGAGAAACACGCAGCCGGAAAGATCGCTTTCTGAAAAATTGCAGGATTCGAAATGGCAGTCCTCGTATTCCCCCTTTGCCAGCGGTTGCTGCGTATAATCTTTTTGGGTGAAGGTTTCCCCGTATATCTCTTCCATAAGGTCAAGATAAATAAAAAAGGAACTGCAGAATAATACAGTTCCTTTTTTATTCACACAATGAATGACCGTTTAACGTATCTGTCCGCGGATCACGCCGTTAGGCCAGGTAGTGGAATGCGCGTTCACATACAAGGATTCGTTCCGGAGGGAAGCGGCGGTAGCCTCGTCCAGCTGCGTCATTTTGGAGATGCCGAAATCGGCGGCGCTGGCGGCCAGCGGTACGAGCACTTCGCCGTTCTCGCCGGGGGTGCCGCGATGGATATGCGCCATGGTAAGCGCATCGCCCGCGGGCATATTGGATACGGTCACTTTCGAATATAATTTACGGTCAACGGTCAGCCGCAGCAAAGCCACGCCGGTAGCGGTGGTCACCACGGGCGGCACTTCGTTTACGCCGCTCATAGTGATGGTTTCCGCCAGCAGCAGGTCGCTGTTCACGGTGCCGCGCACCAGCCCGCCGGGGTATTGGTCCGAGTGAACGTTGAAATAGATGTCGTTACTGCTGTTTTTCAGGCTGTCCGCCAGCGATTGGCGCAGGGTGATGGTGCCGCTGGCGGTGTTGCCGCTCCATGCGGGGAAGGGGAGTATCACCGGGCCGTTGGTCACCGGGTCGCCCGTATGGAAATGCGCCATGGTCAGCGCATCGCCGGAAGCAAGATTGTCCACTTTGAAATTGTAGCGCAGCGTATTGTCCGCGTACAATTGCATGGTAAGCAAACCTGTTTCCGATCTGCCCGGAGGCGCGGGATTTTCCATCTTGGTGCTGAGCGGTATCTCGAACAGCAATATCGGTGAGTTATCGGGATCGTCGTCGTTGTTGCAGGAGGAAGTGGTGATAAAACCGGCCATCAAAAGGGCCATTACGCCCAAAGGATATTTGTTTCTCATAACGAATGGTTTTGTTCTATGATATCATACAATGATCGCTCCAAACTGGTTGCTTCGCACGTGAAAAATATCCTGCGGAAACAGCAGTAGTGGCTCGTTTGACGGTCGAAGTGTTTTTTGGACCGCCTACATTCCTTACAGGAAGGGGCTCAGCGGAGACGGGGGAAGCGGGCCATGCCGGTGAAAGAGGCGGTGGCGCGGGCCGTGGAATAATTCCGCGCCGGGCGGAATCTGGACGTTTTGAGGAATTTCAGCAGACCGATCAAATGCAGCGGGAATTATTTTTTACCGATACCGTTCGGTTACATATCTTTAGGTAACGGATTCAAAACGCCATGTATGAAATCACTCACCATTCTCATCCCCGAAGGGCAGAATAATCTCAGCAGCGTGATCGGGCCATACAAATTCCTGCTCAAAGCCAACAAACATTTTCAGAGCATCGGGAAAGAAGCCGTCTTTCACGTACAGCTGGCGGGCGTTTCGGGCTCCACCGATCTGTACGAGGGTTTGTTTTCCATTCACCCCCATACCTCCATCGGGAATATCGCGCAAACGGATATGGTGATCATACCCGCGCTGGCGCATGATGAGCTCGAAGAAACAGTGATGAAAAATGACGAAGCGGTGCAATGGGTGCTCCGGCAATACCGCGGCGGCGCGGAAGTAGCCAGCATTTGCACCGGCGCATTTTTGCTGGCCGCCACCGGTCTGCTGGAAGGAAAGAGCTGCTCCACCCACTGGAATGCCGCTGCGAAGTTCCGCGAAATGTTCCCCGGTGTGAACCTGCAAACCGACCGGCTTATTACCGATGAGAACGGCATTTATACGAATGGCGGCGCGTTCTCATTCCTTCATCTTATGTTGTACCTCCTGGAAAAATATTACGACCGCGATACGGCGATCGTTTGCGCAAAAGTGTTCCAGGTAGACATCGACCGCAGCAGCCAGAGCCCTTTCACGATCTTCAACGGGCAAAAAGACCATGAGGACGATGTAGTACTGCAGGCGCAGGCATTCATCGAAAGCCACGCGGACGCCAAAGTGAACATCGACCAGCTGGCCGGCAGTCTCGCCGTGAGCC
>JBQCFV010000865.1:0-3590 GCA_051958695.1 Chitinophaga sp.
GCCCAGCAATTGCAGGTTGAGCAGGCCGGTGGTGGAGCCCACCACGATGCGGATACTGTCGCCCGGCGAGCTCTGGCTGCCGAACTGGAAGCGCTGGTAAGCGCCCGCGCCCAGCAAACCAACGGGTACATGTATGGAAGAAGATGTTTGTGCATTGTCGTCCACCGCCAGTGAAGAGTCCTGGATGGAGCAAAGCAGGCAAAGCCCGAACGTGGAACCGGCCTGCGTTACACCGCGGCCGCAGCTCAGATCGGGACTGGCCGGGCCAACGGTTACGGTAACGGGCACCGCCGTGCGCACATAGCTCTTCAGGCCATCCGGTGTGGATGCTTCTACATAATATGTTTTGTCCGCGATCAGCACCGGTGTGGTGAAAGACGGGCCGGTAGCCACCGGCGTCCCGCCTTCAGGCGTATCATACCAGTTGAAGGTTGCGCCCGGCAGGCGGATAGACGCTGCAAACGTCGTATCATGACCAAAAGGCACCGTTGCAGCTGGCGGCGTAACGGTTACAGGGATAAATGCGGCGGCTTCATAAATGTTCAGGCTGCTCAATCCTGATACGAGACCGGTAAGGTCCACCTGCGCCCCGTCGAACACGGCATTAACGGGAACGGTTACACGGAATTTGCTGACGTTGCCGGTAACATCGAGGCCGAGGGCCTGGAGGTTGACAAGGGCGTTATCGAGCATCACGGCATCGTTGTTGGGCGTGGCGCCGTTGAAGGTCTGCACCCTGATGCCTGACAGCAGCTGCGCGCTCAATAGCTGCGCGGGCACGCCAAGTGTGAATGATATGCTGTCGCCGGCCTCATAGGTGCCGGGGAATTTAATGAGCTGCCCTACGGAGCCGAGCGCGCCCACCGTAATGATCGCCTGCGAAGCGGTGGAAGTGTCGCCATCTGCTGCGAGCGCAGCGTCCTGCACAACGCAGCCGAGGCAAACGCCTCCAATGATGGGGCTTTGCTGGTTATCGCCGTATGTCCACAACGGACCGGGGCCGCCGCTTACAGTAACGGGTACGGCTGTACGGGAAAAGCTCGTTTTTCCATCGGGCGTGGATGCTTCCACATAATATTTTGTGCTGCGTGTGAGCGGCGGCGTGGTGAAATCCGCGCCGGTGCCAACCTGGGTGCCGCCCGTGGGCGCATCGTACCAGGCGTAGGTTGCGCCCGGGGCGCGTACGCTCGCCGTCATGGCGGCGGTAGTTCCGGAAGGTATCGTTGGTGCAGGTGGTGTAACGGTCACCGGCATGAAGGCCGCCGCTTCGTACACACGCAGGTTGCCAAGCGCGGAGATGGCGGAGGAGGTGCCGATGCTTACACCGTCGAATGTATTATTGACAGGCAGGGTCACGCGGAACTTTCCGGTGGAGCCTGCGCCAAGGCCAAGCGGCTCGAGCCTTACAAGACCGTTATCGAGCGTGATGGCATCGCCGTTTGGCGTGTTGCCGGTGTATGATTGCACTGTGAGGCCGCTCAATGCCTGAAGACTGAGCAGCTGGTCGGGCAGTTCAATAATAAAGGCCACGCTGTCGCCCGCTTCGTAAGTGCCGGGGAAATGGATCAGCTGCGAAACGGAACCTAAAGCGCCCACGGTGGTAGTGATAAGCGAAGATGTAGTGGTGTCTTCATCCACCGCGTTGTCGCCATCGGTAACGGCGCAGTTCAGGCAAACGCCGGTGATCACTGCGCTGTCCTGCTGGTCGCCATAAGTCCACAACGGACCGGGGCCGCCGCCCACGTCTACGGTGACGGCTGTACGAAGATAGCTGGACTGCCCGTCGGCGGTAGTAGTAGCGGATACATAATAGGTATGCACGCCGCGCATCAGCACGGGCGTATTAAAGGTAGCGCCTGAACCGAGCAGCGTTCCCCCGGTGGGCGCGTCGTACCATTCGAAGGTAGCGGCGCCGAGCCGCATGGAAGCGTTGAGGGTGGCGGAGCTGCCTGCGGGGGACACAACGGGCCTTTCCGAAGGCGTGACCGTTACGGGCACCATGGCGGTCGCTTCATAGATCAGCAGGTTGCTGAGCGCGTTCAGCACGCCGCCGATGGTGATCTCCACCCGGTCGAACTGCGCGGGCACGGCGATGATGGCCCTGCGTTTGGCGCTGCCTGTACCCAATGCCTGCACGTTGATCAGCGGCGAATTGAGCGGTACATCCAGCACGGGCGTGGTGGCGGCGCCATTGAACGCGGCAAGGCGTATGCCGCCGAGCACCGACGCGTCAATCACGGTGGAGGGCACTTCGAAGTCGATCACCAGGCTGTCGCCCGCTTCGTAAGTGCCGGGGAATATAATACGCTGGCCCACGGTAGCGAGTATACCGAGCGATGCGTTCACCCGTGCGGCGGTGCCGATGTCGCCGTCGTGGCTCAGCGCATCGTCGGTAATGGCGCAGAGGGGGCAGAGCAATATCGAAGGTTTTATTTCCTGGTCGCTGGCGCCGGGGCTGAAGATAGGGCCTGCAGCGAAAAAGGCGTTTGCCCGGAAATCTTTGCCGGCAGCGGTTTTCAGCGGAGACTTCCCATACCATTCTTCCGGTGTTGCGGAAGCAGGTGCGGGATACCACCAGTACTGCGTAAGAGCGGTGCCTGCGGCATTTGCGCCGGCGCGCGCGCCTTTCACCGGCCAGCCGGAAAGCCAGATCGCGGAAAGGACAATAAAAACGCGCAAAAGGCATTTAGGAGTAACACTAAAACTCATATACAATGGTTTGGGTTATAATGAAGTAATGTTTGCGTTTGATTTCGGTGATTGTAGCGGGGGCCGTCCTGCGAAGGCGGGGGGTCGTTCCTAATAAGCCTATTTCATACACATAGGAGATCCGGTTTTTTCACGGAATGTCTTGTCAAAAAAATTCAGGTAATACGGAGCCGTTCATTTGTTTTTGATAGGATACATTCACATTTGATCTCAGGTATATTCGGAAGCACTACACATCTGACAGCACGAAATTAAAGGGGTTCGCACATGAATCGATATGCCATTCCTGTTCATTCCCGTGAACGGGACGCGAACTGTTCATTATTTGAATAGCTTGTTCATTTTATTCATTTTTCTGAAAACTGAACAAAACGCGTTCAGGAAATGTAACGCGTGTATGCGTGCACGAATGTCAGACGCCGGTCAAAACATTTCTTTTTTGTGCAGCCCTTTCACTCTTTTCAATGCATTTGATCATCCTTCTTAAAAGGATTATCCTGTAAAAAATATTTTTCACTTTTTTACGGTATGCACCCCACATAACATTTAATTGATAATCAAAATTAAAAACATGTTTGTTCAATCAACTATCTCCTGTTCATTTTATTCATTTTCAAAAAAATCAAATCCAAACATTCAGTCGCCTACGTATCTATTCACCTGTACCATTATCACGAGGCCTCAATAAGTCCTAATCCATTAATTGTGCCCTTATGATCGACCTGTCCTACGACTTCATCGTCACTTTGCAAAGCGAAGTGCTACGACAATTTGGGGTGGAAAACATACAACCGAACCAATGTAAACACCTCGCCCAGGCTATCCTTAACCATACCGGAAAACTCGTCAGCGAAACCACACTTAAACGTGTTTTCGGGTTT
>JBQCFV010000866.1:0-3228 GCA_051958695.1 Chitinophaga sp.
AGAGCCAGGAGATCTCGGCGAAAAGCGGCCTGAACATAGACGTACTCCTCGAAAAGATACTGCTCGAAGCGGAACTGCTGGAGCTGAAAGCCAACCCGGACAGGGAAGCTACCGGCTCCGTGATAGAAGCCACGCTTGACAAAGGCCGCGGCTACGTAACCACCGTGCTGGTGCAGAACGGTACGCTCGAACAGGGTGACACCATCGTATCCGGCGCGCACTACGGTAAGATCAAGGCCATGTTCAACGAACGCGGCCAGCGTGTGGAAAAGGCCGGTCCTTCCGCGCCCGTACAGCTGCTGGGCCTCAACGGCGCACCGCAGGCGGGTGAGAAGTTCAGGATGTACAAGGACGAATCCGAAGCAAAAGACCTCGCCAACCGCAGGGCGCAGATCGTTCGCGAACAGGGCATCCGGACCAAGAAACACATTACCCTCGACGAGATCGGCCGCCGTCTTGCCCTCGGCAACTTCAAGCAGCTGAACCTCATCATCAAGGGCGACGTGGACGGTTCCGTGGAAGCGCTGAGCGACTCCCTGCAGAAGCTCTCTACCGAAGAGATCGTGGTAAGCGTGGTGCTGAAAGGCGTGGGCCAGATCACCGAGTCCGACGTACTGCTGGCAACGGCTTCAGACGCGCTCATCATCGGCTTCCAGGTACGCCCGTCCATGAACGCGGCACGCCTGGCCGAGAAAGAGAACATCGAGATCAGGACCTACTCCATCATCTACGACGCTATCGACGAGCTGAAAAGCGCGAGGGACGGGATGCTGGAACCCAAGATCGAGAAGAAGGTCACCGCCCACGTGGAGATCCGCGAAACCTACAAGTTCGACAAAGTTACGGTGGCAGGCTGTTTCGTACTGGACGGCAAGCTCTTCCGCAACTCCCGCATCAACCTCGTTCGCGACGGCATCGTGGTGCATACGGGCGAGCTGCAGAGCCTCAAACGCTACAAGGACGATGTGAAAGAAGTGGTTTCCGGCATGGAATGCGGTCTTTCCATCAAAAACTACAGCGACCTGAAAGTAGGCGACATCGTGGAAGGCTTCGAAGAAGTGGAAGTGAAAAGAACGCTCTAGCATACGATTGCACGGGGCCGCAAGCCCCGCGCAATTCCGAAATTTTTGTTAAATAGATTAGCCGTCTTTGTGCGGCTAATTTATTATTGGTTACTTTGAGATTACAGTAACGTTACCATGAAAAAATTCCTGATATCCTCCTTTGGCGCAATGCTCCTTTTACAAGGCGCATTTGCTCAGCAAAAGAAAATGGTGGCCGACAAGATCGTGTCCAAGGTAGGGGAGAAAATTATCCTTCAGTCCGACATCGAATCCGCCCTGGTAGACATGCAGCAGCAGGCCCTCCAGGGGCAGCCCCTGCCGGAAAACGCCAGCTGCCAGGCCATCGAGCAGATCATCGCGCAGAAGATCCTCGTGCTCCAGGCCGAAAGGGACAGTCTTCCCATCAGCGAAGCCGATGTGGACGGCCGTATCGAAAGCCAGATCCGCTGGGCCGAACAACGTTACGGCTCCCGCGAAAAAATGACCGAGATCACCGGTTACACCATCTACCAGCTCCGCGAACGTTTCCGCGACGCCATCCGTGAAAGCATGCTGGCGAAAGCCATGCGCGACAAGATCGTGAACGCCGTGAAAGTGACGCCCACCGAAGTAAAGAACTATTTCGAAAGCATCCCGAAAGACAGCCTTCCCTTTTACGAATCGGAACTGGAGATCGGCCAGCTGATGATACTTCCCAAGGCCAGCTATGAAATGGACAAATACGCCATCGACCGCCTGAACGGGTTCAAAACAAAAGTAGAGAACAAGGAAGGCGACTTTTCCACCTACGCCAGCCTGTACTCCGAAGACCCTGCGGTTAGGGAGAATGGCGGCACTTACGTGCTGAACCGCAACGACAAGAACTGGGACCCCGCCTTTATGCAGGCCGCATTCCGCCTGAAGGAAGGCGCTATTTCCAGCCCCGTGAAATCGCAGTTCGGCTATCACCTGATCAAGATGATCAAAAGGGCGGGCGACAACGTGACCGTTCAGCACATCCTCATCAAACCGAACGTGCTGACCGCCGACATCAACAACGCCATCAACAAGCTGGACACCATCCGCGCCAACATCATCTCCCATAAAATGACCTTCGGCGAAGCCGTTACCAAATACAGCGACGAACCGATGGCCAAATTCAACGGCGGCATGCTGCAAAACCCGAACACGGGCAGCACCTACATCACCGTTGACCAGCTGAACGATCCTTCCACCAAAGACATCGTGATGCTGCTGGACAGCCTGAAACCAGGCGGCGTGACCAAACCGCTCGTTTTCGACGACGAGCGCGGCCAAAAAGCCGTGCGCCTCGTATACCTGAAAACCCGCACGGAGCCTCACCGCGAGAACCTGCGCGACGATTACTCCCGCATCCAGCAGCGCACGCTGCAGGAAAAACAGGTGAAAGCGCTCAACAAATGGCTGCAGGACAAAATCCCGACCTTCTACGTGCACGTGGAACCGGAATACATGCAGTGCGAAAACATCGTGAAGTGGACGGCGAAATCGCCCATGACCACCGCCTCGAGCAAGTAGCGCATAACCGCCGAAAAGATACTTCCATCCCGGGCCCGCAAAGGCCCGGGATGTTTATTTAGCGGCAGTTTCATGCCTAAATCCTATCACTGTTAGCGTAATCCTAAAGGCGCGGGCCGTTTGGAAATTTAAGCGTAACTTTGCGACTTCAATTTTACAGCATGAGTGACGCGATAAAGCATGAATGCGGTTTGGCATTCATAAGATTAAGAAAACCATTCTCTTATTATCAACAGCAATACGGAACGGTTTTCTACGGCCTCAACAAACTCTACCTGCTGATGGAAAAACAGCACAACCGTGGGCAGGACGGCGCAGGAGTAGCCACTGTAAAATTGCACACCGAACCAGGTGTTCCCTTCATGCACCGGATACGCAGCAGCGAAACCCAACCCATTGGCGACGTATTCGGTAAGATCCGCGACGAAATAGCAGAAATAGAAAAATACCAGCCCGAGATCACCAAGTACCCCGGCCTCATGAAAGGCCACGTGCGTTTTCTCGGCGAGCTGCTGATGGGCCACCTCCGCTACGCCACGCAAGGCCGCAACAACGTGGAGCTCTGCCATCCCTTTGTGCGCTACAACACCATTCCCGCCCGCAACCTCACCATGGCAGGGAACTTCAA
>JBQCFV010000867.1:0-2650 GCA_051958695.1 Chitinophaga sp.
AACCATGAGCTGGTAATGCTGCTGCTCAGCAGCGGCGGCCGCGTGAAAGTATTGCAGCCGCAGCACCTGGCAGACCGCATCCGCGACGAAGCGGCGGAAATGCTTAAGAAATACCAGTGAGAAAAAAGGTTCCCGCAAATATTGCAGCCGCAACTCCAGGCAGATCGCATCCGGCGAAGCGCCGGAAATGATTAAAAGATACAGGTAACAGAAAGGCCACTCCTTGCAGAGCGGCCTTTCGAATATTTTTTGAACCCGGGATTTGCCTGTATGTATTACTTCATCGCCTTCACGGGCTTCTGATATTTATTCCGCCGGTTTCGCAGCAGCCTTCACGGGTTTCTCGAATATCTTTTCGTCAACCGGCGGGTTGAACGTCATTTTAGCAATTCTCATCGTTACCCCTGCGGGCTGCGTTTGCAGGAGCGCCGGATAAGTATAGCCATCGTCTGTTTTCCTGAAATCAGACAGCGAATTGATGGACTCCTCGCCGCCGATCTGCACTGTTTTTTTAACGATGTAATAGCTTTTGGTATCAAGGAAATAATTCGCCACGTTACCGTCTTTGCGGGTCAGCTTTATTTTATACACCTCCGCGCTATCGTCTTTTTCTTTCCCGATCAGCTCGAGCGTATGGCCTTTTTCTTTTGCGTTCACCAGTTCGCCTTCCAGGTCGAGTTCGGGGCCGAGCTCTTTAATATCGTCCGTGCCTACGTCCGTCGGTTCGGTTTGCATCTGCACGCCCAGCAGGTTCCAGCCGCCGGTAGTGGTGGCCACCTGGATGTTGTGCGTGCCGAGGGCCTCAAATTCCACGCGCATGCCGCGCTTGTTGATGATCGTCGCTTTAAACGGGAGCGCGACGCCCTGCACTTCCATCGTTCCCTCCGAAGCGGTGGCTTTGATGGCGGCCAGCTTTGCTTTCCCGCCCATCGCGGCGATATGTTTGTTCACGATCTCGTCTACCGTTTGCGCACGTACGCTGAACGCGCCAGTGAAAGTTACCGCCAGGGCCAACAGGAGAATATTTTTCATAAAGATCAATTTTGGAGTGATACAAATGTATCCCTTTGCCGGATTCGTCAAAACGAATTAGCTTTTCTTTAACGGTTTTTCACGAGTTTTACGCCCATGAATCATTTACAGCTGGCCGGGCATGTGGTGGACATTCCCGGCAGAAGGACCTACCCCGCCGTGGTGACGATCGGCAACGGCATTATCCAAAGCATTGAACCCGCCTCCGGCGAGGTGCCGCCGCGCTTTATCCTTCCCGGTTTCATCGACGCGCATGTGCATGTGGAAAGCGCCATGCTCGTGCCTTCGGAATTTGCGCGCATGGCCGTGGTGCATGGTACCACGGGCACCGTGTCGGATCCCCATGAGATCGCCAACGTATGCGGCGTGGAAGGCGTGGAGTTCATGCTGGACAACGGGCGGCAGGTCCCGTTCAAATTCTGTTTCGGCGCGCCTTCCTGCGTGCCCGCCACTATTTTCGAAACGGCCGGCGCAGCCATCGGTGCCGCCGCCGTGGAACAGCTGCTGCAACGGCCGGACGTATATTACCTTTCCGAAATGATGAACTATCCCGGCGTACTGCATAAGGACGCTGAAGTGATGGCAAAAATAGCCGCCGCCAAACGGCACGGCAAACCCGTAGACGGCCATGCGCCGGGGCTTCGCGGGAAAGAAGCCGGGCAATACATCGCCGCAGGCATCAGCACCGATCATGAATGTTTTACGCTGGAAGAAGCGCTGGACAAACTGCAGTACGGCATGCATATCCTTATCAGGGAAGGCAGCGCCGCGCGGAACTTCGAGGCATTGGCGTCATTGATCGGCTCACACCCGCAGATGGTGATGTTCTGCAGCGACGACAAACACCCGGACAACCTTGAGGAAGGGCACATCAACGTGCTGGTAAAACGGGCGCTGGCAAAGGGTTACGATCTCTATAACATTTTGCAGGCGGCCTGCGTGAACCCGGTGCGGCATTACCGCATGCCCGTCGGGTTGCTGCGGGTAAACGATCCGGCGGATTTTATCATCGTGGATAACCTGGAGGACTTCAACGTGCTGGAAACGTATATCAATGGTATGCTGGTGGCGCGGGCAGGGGAAACGCTCATTCCTTCCGTACCCATCGTTCCCATCAACCGTTTTCAATGTTCCCCCAAAATACCCGCCGACTTTTCCATCCCCTGCAGCGAGCCGACGATGCGGATCAAGGTGATAGAAGCCCTGCAGGGCCAGCTGATCACGAACCGCATCAGCGCGATATTGTGCAGCCACAACGGCAACCTGCGCTCCGACGTATCGCAGGACGTACTGAAAGTGGCCGTCGTGAACCGTTACAACGATGCGCCGGCAGCCTGCGGGTTCATTCACCATTTTGGTTTGAAACACGGCGCCATTGCTTCTACGGTGGCGCACGACAGTCATAACATCATCGCCGTAGGGGCGGACGACGAAAGTATTTGCAAAGCGGTGAACGAGTTGATCGCCTGCAAAGGCGGTATCAGCGTGGTATCTGATGCAGGCAGCGAAGTAATGCCGCTGCCCGTGGCCGGGCTGATGAGCGCGGAAGACGGTTACGTCACCGCCCGCAAATACAGCGGGATGGATAAAGCGGCCAAGGCTTTGGGATGCAAGCTGG
>JBQCFV010000868.1:0-2858 GCA_051958695.1 Chitinophaga sp.
ATTAGCGCCGTCAAAAAAAATCCCGTTCCCGTGAAATGCGGGAGCGGGAAAATTCTGTAGGATTTGCAAGATCGTCATTCCAGCACTTCACAAAGGAAGCCGCGTTCCTGTACGAAACGGATGATGGAGCGTTCGTCCACTTTCATGTTCACTACGCGCAGCACTTTGTCGCAATCCTCGATATCAACGTTGCAGGACGAGACCTCAAAGTGATTGCAGATCGCACTGATGATGAGATTGCGCTCATGGTACGTGCGGATGTTCGTTTTGAAGATGCCGATCATGATGCCGGTGTTAGTTTCGGGTTGCATACAGTCAGGTTGTCAGGTTTTCGTTTATGGTTCTTCCGTGGTGCCGGCCGCTTCCTCGCGGGGTTTGGAATCCCAGCGGCTGGTCATGCAGCGGTCGAAATGGCTTTTTAATTTTTCTCTTTCTTCGGGGGAAAGGTGCTCCATTTTCGCTTTCATATGCTCTTTCCACCTTTCCTTTTTACAACGCCAGTTTTTTCTTTTGTCGTGCCCGCCGCCTTTCGAGAAGCCGAACAGGAGCTTGCAAAGGATAAAGAGGCCCAATGCCTGCCAGAACGTGATCACCGGCCCGTTGAACAGCGAAGGTATCAGCCAGTTCCAGAGATACATGGTGGTAAATCCTAACAGCGCTGCGAAAGCGGGAATAAGCACTATGGCAGCCAATATTTTCCAAACGATATGTTTTTTGCTCATATCAATACGTTTAATCGTTCATTAATTCTTTGTACAATACCGCCAGCCGTTCGCGCAAAGCCAGCACGGCGTAACGTTTGCGGCTGAGCAGCGTGTTTACGGACACGCCGGTTTCCGCGGATATCTCCTTGAAGGAACGGCCTTCCACTTCGTGCTGCAGGAACACGTACCGCTGCTCTTCCGGCAATTCGTCGATAGCCTCGGTAATGGCCTCGGACATGAATTTCCGGAGCATGGGCACATCGGTTTTCGCGGAAGCGTCGGGCAATATGTCGGATAGGTAGAGGGGCCCCTCGCCGTCGCCCGTTTCAATGGCCATGTCTGAAAAACGGTCTTCTTTCTTTTTCCGGAACCAGTCCGTGATGCGGTTGCGCGTGACCGCGAAAAGCCAGCCTGTCAGCGAATCTATTTCCGAACCCAGGCGGAGGTACTGCGTGAACTGGTACAGCACGTCCTGCAGGATGTCTTCCGCATCGGCCACATTGTCCACCCGTTTCCGGATGAATTGCAGGAGCCGGTTGCGTTCCTTTTCCACCGTTCGCTGTATGCGTTCGTTTTGTTCCAGTGCCATGGGTTTTTTTATGGAAAGCCACTCGTTCATCTTAGTTAGGTAGACGAACCAGCGGACCGCTTATTGTATCGCGCCGCATTTTTTTTACGCGGGTCTTCGTATTTTTAAGATATGCATGATCACGCACATGTTCCGCCGGGGGCTTCCAGGCTGAACAGGGCCTTCCTGGCGGGCATCGGCCTGAACCTCGTGTTTGTGGCGGTGGAAGCCGTTGCCGGCTTTGCCACGGGTTCACTCGCCCTGTTGACGGACGCAGGTCACAACCTCAGCGACGTGACCAGCCTCGCCCTGTCTATGCTCGCCTTCCGGCTTGCCCGCATCCCGCCGAGCAACATGTATACGTACGGCTACCGCAAAAGTACCATCCTGATCTCATTATTAAACGCCATTATTTTATTGATAGCCGTAGGGGCCATTGGTTATGAAGCGGTTATGCGGCTGCGGCACCCCGTGCCTTTAGCGGGCGGCCAGGTGGCCATCGTAGCCGGGGCGGGCATTTTTATCAACGGTCTGTCCGCCTTCTTTTTTTTCCGGGACAAGGATTCCGACCTCAACGTAAAAGGCGCGTACCTGCACCTGGTGGCCGATGCCCTGGTGTCTCTCGGCACCGTGGCTGCGGGCCTGCTGATGATGTACACGCAACAGTACTGGATAGACGCGGCCGTGAGCATCATCGTAATGGCCGTGATCGTGTACGGCACCTGGGGCCTGCTGCGCGACAGTCTTCGTTTATCCCTCGATGGTGTGCCCGCGGGCATTTCCGTGGAACAGGTAAAGGAAGTGGCCCGGGCCGTTCCCGGCGTGGCGGATCTGCATCATGTGCACATCTGGGCGGTAAGCACCACGGAAAACGCGCTCACTGCGCATGTAACCGTTCAGGCCGGTCTTACGGACGAGCAGGTGGCCACCCTGAAAACAACGCTGAAACACGCCCTTCATCATCTCAACATCTCCCATTGCACGCTCGAAACAGAGCTGAGCCATACGGACGAAGACGTCGGGTTCTGACAATCATTTCAATATCACCTCTTACATGCCCGAAATGTAACTGAGCCATATAGACGAAGACGTCGGGTGCTGACACCATAACAAACGCGCGGCGGGCGGGTTATCTTACCGCCACCACATATTTTTCCTGGAAAAATTCTTCGGGGAAGAGCTTATAGATGTTTACCATCTTCGGCCTGCAGCCGCTATCGGAGATCTCCTGCGCCAGGTCGCCGCCTTTCAGGCAGATGAGGCCGGAGGGGTGGTTTTCGTCCGCGTTTTTTTTGACAAGGGGTTTGCTCCAGCGCCAGAGATCTTTTAAAGGCGCCACCGCGCGTGACACCACGAGGTCGAACTTGCGGTTCTTGATATCCTCCACCCGCGAATGGGCGGTGGTCACATTCTGCAGGTTCAGGGCTTCGGCCACGCCTTCCACCACTTTTATTTTTTTACCGATGGAATCCACGAGGTGGAAATGCACTTCAGGGAAAAAGATCGCCAGCGGAATACCGGGAAAACCGCCGCCGGTGCCGAGATCGAGCACCTGCAATCCGTCGGGCAGGTCCGCCACCGCCGCG
>JBQCFV010000869.1:0-4752 GCA_051958695.1 Chitinophaga sp.
ACCCCACCGCATTCGCGGGAGAGGTGCGGAAAGTGGAGATCACGGGGGAAGTATATTTCGAAGTAACGCACGACGCGCAAAAACCTTTCCGCGTGGAAGTGGCCGGCCGCAGCACCGTGGAAGTGCTGGGCACCAGCTTTAACATCAGCGCGTACGCGGACGAATCGACGATCAAAACCACGCTGCTGGAAGGAAAAGTAAAAGTAGCGGCGAACGGCAATCCCGCGCAGGAATTGCGCCCCGGGCAGCAGGCGAGACAGGCGGAATCGGGCAGCGTTACCATCAGCAACGACGTGGACCCGGCGGAAGTGCTGGCCTGGAAAGACGGCTGGTTCCAGTTCAACCAGGCAAGCATCCCCGAAGTGATGCGGCAGCTGGCGCGCTGGTACGACGTGGAAGTGCATTATGAAGGCGCCGTGCCGGACAGGGCGTATGTAGGAAGGATAGAGCGCAGTCTTACGCTGGCGCAGGTTTTACGGGTGCTCGAAAGGAGCGGGATACATACCAAAATCGAGGGAAAACAGCTGACGCTGCTTCCATAAATCGTATTCTTTCACCTGAAAATTTCACGTATCGGAAAAAAAACACCAGGATCAACGCCGTAAAAAACCGGCTCCCGACTGGCATCGGGGCCGGCAATGGGCAAAAAACTGCATGGTAAACAATTTTCAAATTCCCAAATCTAAGTTATGAATTTAACCGCTTTGCGCCAATATCGGTTTGGCGCACTGTACCTGTCAACCAAATTCTGGAGGATCATGAGGTTAGTAACCGCCTTCATCCTGATCGGAGCGCTGCATGTAAGCGCCGGCAGCTACTCGCAGACCGTCACGCTTTCGGCGCGCAAGATCTCGCTTGCACGCGTATTTAAAGCTATTGAAAAACAGGCCGGCTACGGGTTCTTTTACGACGCCGGGCTCCTGAAAGGCGCCCTGCCCGTGTCTATCGACGTGGAAAAAGCGCCTGTTGAGCTGGTGCTCAACGAAGTGCTGAAGAACCGCGGCCTGTCTTATTCTATCGAGAACCGCACCGTAATCCTCATGCGAAAAGTGGAACTGCCCGAGCTGCCCGCAGCGGCGGAAGCGGCAGACAGCTCCATCGTCGTAAACGGCAGGGTGGCGGACAGCAAAAACTTCGGCCTGCCCGGCGTAAGCGTGCTGGAAAAAGGCACGTCCAACGGCACGGTAACCAACGAGCGCGGCGAGTTTTCGCTAAAGGTAAAAAGCGCCGCGGCTTCGCTGGTGCTGAAATATATCGGCTATGAAACCATCGAGACGCCCGTACAGCAGGGTGCGATGAACATCACGCTGCAGGAGTCGGAATCCGAGCTCGGCGAAGTGGTGGTAGTGGGTTACGGCACGCAGAAAAAAGTAGACCTTACCGGCTCCGTGGCTACCGTGAACAGCAAAGAGATCGAGAACCGCGCGGTAACAAACGTATCGTCCTCACTGGCCGGGCTTGCCCCCGGCGTGGCCGTGCGCCAGAGCTCCGGCCGGCCCGGCAGCGACGGCGCCAGCATCCGCATACGCGGGCAGGGCACGCTGAACAACAACAACGCGCTCGTATTGATAGACGGCATTATCGGCAGCATGGACGCCGTGAACCCGAACGACGTGGAAAGCATCTCCATCCTGAAAGACGCCGCCTCCGCATCGATCTACGGCTCGCTCGCCGCCAACGGCGTGATACTCATCACCACCAAACGCGGCAAAACGGGCAAGCCGGTGCTGAGCTATTCTTCCGTACTCTCTCTTACCCGGCCTACCAACCTGCCCGTATTCGTAACGGACTATGTGCGTCACATGAACCTGTACAACGAAGCGGCCCGCAACCTCGGCCAGGCGCCGGTGTACTCGCAGGCCAGCATCGACAAATGGACGGAAGCCAATAAAGATCCCAATGCCCTCAACGAATTTGGCATTCCGAACTATGTCGCGTACCCGAATACGGACTGGGGCAGCGAGATATTCGAAAAGAACATCGTGCAGAACCACAACCTGGCCGTAACGGGCGGCAGCGAGAACGTTCATTACAACGTATCCGCCCGCATCCTGAACAACCCGGGCCTGATGCACAACACCGGCCTGAAACGTTACGAGATGCGCGCCAACCTCGAAGTAAAAGTGACCGATTACCTCACCATCGGCACCCAGACTTTCGGCCTGCTGCAAAACCGCCAGAAAGGCAATACGGACAATACTTTCAACTACCTCCGTCAAACTACGCCCGGCCTTTATCCCTTGTACGAAGGACGTTTCGGCGCGCCGTCATCGCCCGACGAATCCGCCGGCCTCAACAACCTGCTGGTACACCTGTACGGCAACGGCGGCAACGAACAGACTTCCCGCTTCAACTCCACCGTATACGGCAGGCTCAACATCTGGAAAGGCCTGCAGCTCGAAAGCAAGATCAACTACCAGATGAACCAGTACGATGCCACGAGCTTCAGCATCCCGCTGGACCGCTGGGATTTTTCCAAGAACATTATCATTGTGCCCGCGGGTCTTCCCAATACGCTCGGCACCTCGTTCAACTACAACAAGAACCACCAGCTCACTTTTGACAACGTACTGCGTTACAATACCGTCATCAATAAGGATCATAGCGTTGGCGCATTGGTCGGGTATAACCAGTATTCGTTCAACTACAACGATGTGGCCGCGTCCAAACGCGGGCTGATAGACGCGACTGTTACCACGCTCAGCTCGGCTACCGACATGGTGTCTACCATCGGCGGCGGTTACGATTATGCCTACCGTTCCTATTTCGGCCGTGTGAATTACGGGTATAAGGAAAAATACCTGCTGGAAGCAAACCTGCGCTACGACGGTGTTTCCCGCTTCGCGCAGGATAACCGCTGGGGCACGTTCCCTTCGTTTTCCGCGGGCTGGCGCCTTTCGGAAGAACCTTTCCTGAAAAACATCCAGCGCACCTTCCAGAACCTGAAGCTGAGAGCGTCGTGGGGCAAGCTGGGCAACAGCAACATCGGCAACTACGATTACATGGCTACTTACGGCGGCGTGAATTACGCGTTCAACAACGCGCCGGTGATCGGCTTGGCGCAAAGCAAATACGCGAACGCAGACCTCAGCTGGGAAGAGACCACGCAAACGGATATCGGGCTGGACTTCACCATGATGCATAGCCGTCTTTCCGTTGAAATGGACTACTACAGCCGGTATACGGACGGCATCTTGACCGTTCCGCCCATTTACCTTACCGCGGGCACGCAGGCCGGGCCTACACGCAACACCGCCGCCGTGCTCAACCGAGGGCTGGAAGTGGCCGTGAACTGGCGCGACAACAAAGGCGACTTCAACTATTCCATCGGCGCCAACTTCGCGTATAACTATAACGTAGTGGACAAATACAAAGGCGTGCTAAAAGAAGGCTGGGGCAAGAACGATGCAGGCGACGATGTGTATACCAGCAATATCGGCGACGTATCGTCCGGCGGGCTGGAGCGCATCGTGGAAGGGTATGGCATCAACACTTATTATCTCCGCGATCTTTATGCCGGGGACGGTTCCTATTTTAATGCAGACGGCAGCGTGAACATTAACGGCGGGCCTAAAACCGGCATGTTGCGCACACCGGAAGACCTTGCATGGGTGAACGCGATGAAAGCCGCCGGTTACAACTTTTCGCCCGTAAACAGCGTGGGCAAGGCGCAGCTGTACTACGGCGATTTTATTTTTGCGGACCGAAACGGCGACGGTGTGTACGGCAATACGTTCGACCAATACCTCACCAACATCCGCACCGAGCCCAAATACATCTTCGGCATCAATCTTTCCGCCGAATACAAAGGCATCGACTTTTCCATGATCTGGGCCGGCATGGCAGGCATGCAGTATTACTGGAACGGCGAAGGCTACAACAACTCCATCCTCCGCAACGGCAACGCCGCCGGCATCCGCATGGCTGACGATCATTATTATTACAACCCGGACAATGCGGACGATCCTGCCAACAACATCAACGGCAGGTTCCCGCGTCTGAAATTCAACAGCGACGCCATCAACAACACCGCCAACGTTTTCTGGATGGACAATGCGGCATGGGTGCGCCTGAAGAACGCGCAGATCGGCTATACGCTGCCCAGGTACTGGACCGAGAAGCTGAAGGTCACCAAAGTGCGCGTGTACTTCACCGGCGAGAACCTGCTCACCTTTACGGCTTTCCCGGGGCTTGACCCCGAGCTGGGGCCGAACGTGGGATATCCCACCATGCAGCAATTCGCACTGGGCTTAAACGTTAACTTCTCATCTGGCTACGATGATGAACAAAAACCACCATACAAAACGATATATAAAAACTTCAATCCTGGCGCTGGCGATCGCGGGCGGCACGGGTTTTCTCAACGGTTGTAAAAACGATCTGCTGAACACGGTACCGCCCGGCAACATTGCTTCGTCTACCATGTGGACCACCGACAACCTTACCGACCTCGGTGTGGCCGGCGTGTACAACGCGCTGCGCCTGGGCATTTCCACCGGCGGCGCCAGCGGGCGCGAGCTGTACATGTACGACCGCTTTGTGACCAGCATCGGCCGCGACGGCGACGCGTTGCTGCAAGGCACCGCCACTACGGGCAACGGCATGTTCAGCAACGTATGGAAAGAGCTGTACGAAGGCGTGCACCGCGCGAACGACGCCATTGCCAGCATTCCCGCCAAATCGCCTTCTTCTCCGGAGAAAAAGGCGCGTTACATCGCGGAGATGAAATTTATGCGCGCATATTTTTACATG
>JBQCFV010000870.1:0-3416 GCA_051958695.1 Chitinophaga sp.
GACAAGTCCGCCCGCATCATCGACGTAGGCGGCGGAGACAGCAGGCTGGCCGATTTCCTGCTGGAAGAAGGATATGAACATATCACCGTGCTGGATATCTCTGGCGAAGCCCTTGAAAAAGCAAAAGCCCGGCTGGGCGAACGCGCGCAAAAAATAAAATGGATAGTAAGCGACATCACCGAATTTGACACCGGCGATCAATATGATATCTGGCACGATAGGGCGACCTTCCATTTTCTTACTGCCAAAGAGCAGATCGAAAAATACATCCGCATCGCAGAAAATAAAGTGAAAGGATTTTTATCCATCGGTACTTTTTCGGAGAATGGCCCGGAGAAATGCAGCGGGCTTACGATACGGCAGTACACGGAATCGTCGCTGGCAGCCCGCTTTGAAGAACAATTCGAGAAACTGAAATGTATAACGGAAGATCACGTGACGCCGTTCGGAACGAAGCAGAATTTTCTTTTCTGCAGTTTCAGAAAACGCCCGTCATGAAGCCGACAGCTGCTTCCGCACGGCTTTTGGCGTAGCCTTCGTCCATATCTTGAAAGCCCGGCGGAATGCGGGCAGATCGTTATAACCCAGTATGGCGGCCACTTCCGTGATAGATATGGCGGGGTTCTTCATCAGGTACAGCGCCAGCTCGCGTTTCACTTCCCCGGCCACTTCGCGGAAGCTGGTATTTTCTTCCGCCAGCCTGCGTTGCAACGTACGCACGGGAATGTTCATTCCCAATGCGGCATCTTCGATAGCGGGCAGCTGGCCTTTGAACTGCATCAGCAAAAGATGTTTCAGGCTGCTGCGGCAATCCGCCTGCAATTGCAGCGATTTTTTCTGCCCCAGTATATCATTGAACAGCTGGTACATCGACCGGTCGGAAGTAAGCACCGGCGTATCCATATCGTTTACGGAAAACAGCACGCGGTGCAGCGGCGCGTTGAACAGCACCGGGCAATGCAGCACGTGCGTATAGGCGGATACGGCGGTTTTGGCAAATTCCACTTCCGTCGCGGCGGGATAAATATTCTTCCCGGTGAGCAACTGCATATGATGCAGCATGCTCGCCAGCACCAGGTCTATACCAATGCGCGCGTTGCGCGGGTACATACTTTTCCAGGCGGCGTTCTGATGCAGCTCCACGATGGCTTTGCCGCCTTCTTCGCGGTACGCGAACGTGATCATCGGGCACACCATGCCGCCGTAATGACAATACACTTCCAGCGCTTCGCGTACGTTGCGGCTCGCCTGCATCATAAAACCCACCATGCCGGTCATAGACAGGCTGATCTCCGACCCGATGGCCAGGCCGATCTGTTCGTTGCCCGTAAGATCGGCCAGCAGGTCGTACAGCGCGGCGGCTTTTTGCCATTCCACCTTTTGCTCAGAATCGCTGATCTCCTCCTCGGTAAAGCCTGCCTGCCCTCGCAGCGTGTCGTAGGCTTCCCCGTATGTGGCGGCGGTATGCAATATTTCCCGGATAACGGTGGCCTGTAATCCCATGGCGTAAAATGACCTGTTTTCAGTACAAATTACACTTTTTTCACCTGCCGTACCGGCCTTTCTTTGCAGAAAAAAAATACAGATCATGTCATCCATCATGCCGAACATTCCCCCAACAATGCAGCCGCCCTTTAACGGCCGGCGGAAAAAGATCCTCTTTGCGAACATCCCGGCAGACGGGCATTTCAACCCGCTCACCGGTCTCGCCGTGCGCCTCCGCAACGAGGGCCACGACGTGCGCTGGTACACCGGTCCCAGCTACGCCCCGAAGATCGAAAAGCTGGGCATCCCCTATTATCTTTTCAACAAGGCGAAGGAAGTGACCGTTCACAACATCGACGAAGTGTTCCCCGAACGCCGGCGGATAAAGAACCATGTCAAAAAAGTGATCTTCGACATCTGCACTTATTTTATCGAAAGAGGCGCGGAATTTTATGAAGACATCCGCGACATCCACGACAGCTTTGACTTCGACGTGCTGGTGGCGGACAACACGTTTACGGGCATCAGCTTTGTAAAAGAAAAGCTGAAAAAGCATACCGTTGCCATCGGCATACTGCCGCTCAGCGAATCTTCGCCTGAGCTACCGCCGCCGATCATGGGGCTTACGCCTTCAACATCCGTGGCGGGGCGCGCGTTTCACGCCATGCTTCGTTTGCTGGTAAATAAAGTGCTGCTGAAAAAGCCCCACCGGCTGATGCATTATTATCACAACAAATACGGCATCCGGCTTGGGGACGCGAACCTCTTCGACGCGCAGATCGAAAAATCCACGCTGTACCTGCAAAGCGGGTCTCCGGGATTCGAATATCCGCGCAGCCGCATGAGGCCGCATATTCATTTTATCGGCCCCCTGCTCCCCCACCGGCAAACCGGTGATTACCGCATCGCTTTTATGGATAAGCTCCGGCGGTATAAAGAAGTGGTCCTTGTTACGCAGGGCACCTTTGAGCCTGACGTGAACAAGCTGATCGTGCCTACGCTGGAAGCGTACGCCGGTACGGATTGTCTCGTGATCGTAACTACCGCGGGATGGCATACGGACCGCCTGCGCGGGCAGTACGGGGCTTGTGATAACGTGGTGATAGAAGATTTTATTCCCTTTGAGAGGATCATGCCTTTTGCGGACGTATTCGTGTCTACCGGCGGTTTTGGCGGGGTGATGCTGTCCATCTGCAACAAGCTGCCCATTGTGGCGGCGGGCATTCATGAAGGGAAGAACGAGATCTGCGCGAGGATAGGGTATTTCAGGCTGGGCATCAATTTGCGGACGGAAAAACCTTCGGCGGCCCGCATCAGGAAAGCGGTGGAAAAAGTGCTGAACGATAGCAGCTATAAAAAGAATACGGAAAGGCTGGCGGAGGAATTTTCCCGCTACGACCCGCTGCGGATCTGCGCCGAACACATCGCGAAGCTGCCATCGCCCATAGCGGCCCGTTCTTAATTATGCTTATGTGATCGTTTCTTCCGAGGTAACCGTTCCCAAAAGGGGCGGTTACCTTTTTTTTGGCTAAATTCCAATGTGACCGGTAAAATATGTGATTTGTCCACCAAATGACGTGAAAGGTGGGACGATCGGGTGTGCGGAAAGGGTAATTTTGCAGTGTCATTTTTAATATGAAGAAGATGAAAGTCAAAATTCCTGTCTGGCAGCTGATGGAAAATATATCGGGCGTTCGCATCGACAGGGTGAACGATAAGTTTATTTCCGCGCTGATAGACGACATCAGCCAGCTTCACCGCAACGACTATTTCATCTGTTTGATGCTCACGGCAGGCAACGCCGAGCTGCTGATCGATTTTAAACAGGTGCGCGTGACGGCGGGGAGCCTTATGTTCCTTTTCCCGGGGCAGATACAGCGGGTGGTGCGCTTCAACCAAAAAAGCGACGGCTGGATACTGTTCCTGGACAA
>JBQCFV010000871.1:0-5800 GCA_051958695.1 Chitinophaga sp.
ACGAAGCCCACGGCGAAGGTGGCGAGGTACGCGATGTAGGCGAAGGTGTCGTTTCCCGGAGGATAGAATTTTGGTCCAAGGATGGCGGCGAGGCTGCCGAAAATGTAGAAGTCGTACCATTCTATAAGGGTTCCCGCAGAAGAGGCGAATATTACCTGCCAGATATTCTGCTTTGCAGACGTTGAGCTCATAATGTGAAATTGTTATCCTGAAAAGATAGAGAATAAGTTTAATAAATAAAACAAGTTTCCGTTCCCGGGGCATTTGCATAACAGAAACCGTTATCTTTATTACATTACCAGAAAGGACGGTTAACCGATGCGGCGGATCATTTTCATTTTACTATTGGCGGGGCTTTATCCCTATGTAACCGCAGCCCAGCGCCCCGGCGTGGGGCTGACGTTAAGCGGGGGAGGCGCGAGGGGGCTTGCGCATATCGGCATTTTGCAGGCGATCGACAGTGCGGGCCTGAAGATCGATTATGTGACCGGCACCAGCATGGGCAGCATCGTGGGCGGGTTATACGCCATCGGCTATACGGGCGATTCCATCGAAGCCATGGCCCGCAAGCTCGACTGGAACGTGCTTTTCTCCAACCGTCCCGTGTTGGACGATATCAGCTACGAAGAAAAAGCGGAGTACAACCGCTACATGATAGAGATCCCGTTCGAATACGGCAAACCGAAGCTCGCGTCCGGCGTGATCTCCGGGGAGCAGCTTTGGCTGGAGCTGGCGAAGATGTGCTGGCCGGTGCGGGATGTGAAGGATTTTTCAAAATTCAGCATTCCCTTCAAATGCATCGCCACCGATGTGGCCACCGGCGAGATCGTAACGCTGGACAGCGGAGAGCTTGTTTCGTGTATGCGTGCGAGTATGGCCATCCCCTCCGTGTTCACCGCCGTGAAGATCGGTGACCGCAAGCTGGTGGACGGCGGGGTGGTACGCAACTTTCCCACCATCACCGCGCGCGACATGGGTGCGGACATCATCATCGGCAGCAACGTAAGCAACGGTCTCCGCCCGGCGGACGAGCTACAAACGCCCATCGACATCCTTTACCAGCTCGGGTTTTACAAAGACGCGCAGGATTTTGCGGAAGCCCGCAAGCTCGCAGATATTTATATTCATCACGACCTGAAAGGTTACGGCGCCGCCAGCTTTGGCAGCGTGGATTCCATTTTGGAAGAAGGCAAAAGAAAGGGCCGCGAGATGTACCCCGTTTTCAAACGCCTGGCCGATTCGCTGAACGCTTTGTATCCCGCGCCGCCGCCCGCTGCGCGCCGCCTGCCCGTAGTGCCCGATATCGAGATCACGGAGATACGGGTGAAAGGGCTGGTACATTCCGATGAAAAATTCTTCCGCGGCAGGCTGGGCCTGGAGCCGGGCGGCTGCTATTCACCGGACAAGATCCGCGAGGCCATCCTGAACGTATACGGCACGCGTTTTTACAAACAGATCACCTATCATATGCAGCCGCTGGGCTACGGCCGCAGCGAGCTGGACATCACGGTGGAGGAAACGCCGCTTACCTATGTGAAGCTGGGCCTGCATTACAACACGTTTACCAACGTCAGCGCCATCATCAATATCACGCAAAGGAATTTCGTGGTGCCCAACAGCCGCGCGTTCGTGACCGTGGCGGTGAGCGAGAACCCGCGGCTGCGCGCGGAATATTTTAAGTACCTCGGCCGGAAACGAAACGTAGGCTTCGGTTTGGGCGCCTATTACGAAAACGATCCGCTGAACTATTACGACGATTTCAGGAAGATACAGGAGTACCGCAGCAAATACGCCAACGTAGACGTGCATATGCAGTTCATGCTCAACCGCGTGATGGCGCTGGGCGTAGGCACGCGGTGGGAATACATGCGCGTGAAACCCAAGATATCGCCCTACGTGGAGCTGGACGGCAACAACAAACAATATCAATCCTTCCTGTATTACGGTCTCAATACCATCGACCGGAAGCTGTATCCCACGCGCGGCGCGCAGATACAGCTGGAAGGCGGGGTGGTGTACGGGCAGAATCCTGATATTACGCTGCGCGAGATGGGAGAGGTGCTGCCGCTGGACAGCCTGGGCTACAACTTCAACGACTACCAGCGCCTGACGCTGAAAATGAATTATTATTTCCCGCTCAGCCGCAAATCTACCCTTAACGTGAACGGCTATGCCGGTTTCAACTTCAACTACGACCTCGAGCTGCTGAACGATTTTATGATCGGCGGGGTCACCGACTTCAGCCGCAACCAGATCCCCTTCGTCGGCCTTTACGACGGGGAGATCAATACTTCCAGCGTAGGCGCCGTGCAGCTGGGCTGGCAGTACGAAGCGTTCCGCAATCTTTTCCTTATACCTCGGGTGAACGCGGCGGTGTACGACCTTAACGGGAAAGCCAATCCCAAATACAAATATGTAACGGGCTATGGCATTACGGCGGGTTTTGCGTCGCGCTTAGGCCCGATGGAGGCTACGGTCATGTACAGCGACCAGGCGAGCATATTGAAGGGGTATGTGAACCTTGGGTTTCATTTTTAATGCATGCAGCGGCACGGTTTGACGCCTCGCTCATGCGGTCGCCTGACAGGTTATGAAGGAGGGAATGTTCCTAGTGCATGCGGTCCCCACGCACGGGCAGCGTTTTGATCATTTCCGCTTCGTACTGAAGCCATTCCGCCCAGCGTGTTTTTACTTTTTCTTCGGGGAGATATTCGTTTGCCAGATCGATGAAAAGCCGGTAATGCCCGGCTTCGGAGATCATGAAGCGGCGGTAGAACTCGCGGAGGTACTCGTCTTCCAGCCCTTCGCTCAGCAGCCTGAAACGTTCGCAGCTGCGCGCTTCGATGAGCGCGAAAACCAGCAGCCTGTCCAGTAGCACGTCCGCCGGGGCGCCGCCTTTCTGCTGGAAATTGATGAGGTGGTTCACGTATTCGTCCTTCCGCTGCTTGCCCAGCATGAAGCCGCGTTTTTTCATTTCGGCGAGCACCTGCCTGAAGTGGCCCCATTCTTCCGTAACGATGGGCGCCAGCTCGTCTACCAGCTTTTGTTTGTCGGGGTACCGCTGTATGAGCGAGATGCAGGAGGTAGCGGCCTTTTGTTCGCAGAAGGCATGGTCAGTCAGCACTTCTTCCAGTGAAATAGCGGCGAGGTTCACCCAGCGCGGGTCCGTGGGTAATTTCAGGCCGAGGATCGAAACTTTACTGCTCATACGGGTGTTGATATTGAAACGCGAAGTTACAGAGAAGATACTTAGTTTTGAACTATGCAAAAGGAAGACTTTCTCCAGGCGGCCCTCGCCAAACGCCGCGAGCAGCATGCACTGCGCCAGCTGCGGCTTGGCGGCCACCGTACGGATTTCTGCTCTAACGATTACCTGGGCCTTGCGCGCAGCGAAAAAGTGCAGGAAAACGCGCATGCCATCGCCAAACAGCTCGACCAGGTGCATGGCAGCGGCGGATCGCGCCTGCTGGCCGGCAATTACGAGCTGGTGGAAGAAGCCGAACAGGTCATTGCCGAGTTTCACCGCGCGCCCGCCGGCCTTTGCTACAATTCCGGCTACGACGCCAACCTGGGCCTGTTTTCCTGCGTGCCGCAAAAAGGGGACGTGATCATTTACGACCAGCTCATCCATGCCAGCATCCGCGACGGCGTACGGCTGTCCGCGGCGCAGGCGTATTCCTTTCTTCACAACGACATCGAAGACCTGCAAAAAAAGCTGCTCAATGCCGAAGGGCGGATTTTTGTGGCCGTCGAATCCGTTTACTCGATGGATGGCGATACGGCGCCCCTGGAGGCCATTTGCGACCTCTGCGACCGTCATAACGCGCACCTGGTGGTAGACGAAGCGCATGCCACCGGCGTAGTGGGCAACAGGGGAGAAGGGCTGGTGCAGGAGCTGGGGCTTGCGGAGCGCTGTTTCGCGCGGGTGCATACTTTTGGCAAAGCCGTCGGCTGTCATGGCGCGATTGTGCTGGGCAGCCATTTCCTGCGGGAATACCTGATCAACTTCAGCCGTCCTTTCATCTACACCACCGCTTTGCCGCCGCAGGCCGTGGCCGTTGTACTCAGCGCGTACGCCGCTTTCCCGGACATGCATGCTGAGCGGGAACATCTGCAAAACCTGATAAGGCTGTTTCGCGAAAAGCTCGGCGGCAACAGCGTTACACCCATCCAGGTGGTGATGGCGCCGGGTAACGAAAGGGTACGGCAACTGGCCGCACAACTGCAGGAAGAAGGGCTGGACGTGCGGGCCATCCTGCATCCTACCGTGCCGAAAGGGCAGGAGCGTTTGCGGGTAGTGCTGCATAGTTTTAATACCGTTGAAGAAGTGGAGCGGCTCGCGGCGATTGTATTGTCATATTCCTGAAAAGGCGTATATTAACATGGATTTCCTTACCTTCTAAAGTTTTTTTATGGAGATGAACCCAGTCTGGAAAAAAGTATTAGAAGAAGTCGGATTTGTATCCTGGTACCGCGCATTATCTGACGAGTTCCGCACCGAGCCGCCTTTTACCGACCATAGCATTACGGAAGCGCAGGATATGATCATGGAGTTCGGTTTCAAAAAAACGCATTACGATCCCAAGACTTCTTTCTACCAGGTAGAAGGCGTGGACGACACGCGTGTCGTAAAAGGTTTGGGCTCCGGCGTGAGCGTGTCGCTGAAAGACGGCGCCGTGGAAGTGGTGGTAGCCTTTGATATTGACAACGATACCCGCGTGGGCGGCACTTTCAGCCTGCTGCCGGGCATGCTGGGCGATACGGGGTCGCCGATCAGGAAACCTGTTTTTACCAATTATAAAGAATTATACTCGCTGCTGAAAAAGATCTTCCAGATGTATGACGACATCAGCAACAAGGTCATCGACATCTACCTGGCCGAACCGGCTACCATGTAATCCAGTTTATGAGAATTATCCCGCTGATCTTCACGGTCGCGCTCGTATGGGCGCTTAACCACCGCTGGGGCGCCACGCCTCCGTTCGGTATGCTTTTCAGTCCCCAGCACGGCTTCTGGGTACATGCCGAACCCACCCGCGAGGTCATCAACGAACACCTCCTGTTCCCGCAGCTGAAAGGCAAAGCGGAAGTGTGGTTCGACGACCGCATGGTGGCGCATATATTTGCCGAACAGGAAGCCGACGCCTATTTCATACAAGGTTATCTTCACGCCAAAAACCGCCTCTGGCAGATGGAGCTGCAAACCCATGCCGCCGGCGGAAGGCTCAGCGAAATACTCGGTCCCAAACTGCTGGATTACGACCGCCGCAAACGCCGTGAAGGTATGGTTTACGCCGCGGAGCAGGCCGTAAAAGGCATAGAGGCAGATCCCGTCACCAAAATGGAGCTGGACAGCTATACCGCAGGCGTCAACGCCTACATCAAAGAGCTGCCCGAACGCAACTACCCGCTGGAATACAAGCTGCTCGGCTACGGCCCGGAACCCTGGACCAATCTCAAAACCGGCCTGCTCGTAAAATACATGAGCGCCGACCTCGCCGCTTCGGCAGACGACATTCCGTACACGAATGCGCGCAATCATTTTTCCAAAGAAGATTTCGACCAACTTTATCCTGATTTCACGGACGTGATCGCGCCCATCATCCCAAAAGGCACGCTGTTCCCCGCTCCCACGCGCCACGCCGTGCCCCCGCCGGACAGCGTGGTAAAAGCCGAATTTAAATACAACACCGCGCCGCAGGACAGGGACAAAGGCAGCAACAACTGGGCCGTGGCCGGCAGCAAAACAAAAAGCGGCCACCCCATCCTCTGCAACGACCCGCACCTGGAGCTGAGCCTG
>JBQCFV010000872.1:0-7951 GCA_051958695.1 Chitinophaga sp.
AGACATCATCTCACTGATGATCTGAAGGTCCAGTTTGTCAATATTCAAATTGTGGCTCATTTTGACAAATTGTTTTTGATTGTTTTAAACTTACATGCAAATATTTAAAAAATATCGAAATTTCCAAAATTTCTATTAAAATATTTGCAAAAAATACCCTCTCTCTTTAGATTTGCATCATAATCGTTGAAACAACCATTCCATTCCGGGTGGTACGCGGCTTGAAAGAAGCCGGCCGGCCAGGAGGAATTCCAACTTTGTGGGGTGATGGAATTGGCAGACATGCCCTCTCGTCTCGGGGGTGAGGACAACGGGATAAACGTAGCGTAATGGGTTGACCACTAATCTTATTTGTGCTATGGCTAACTGCCTCGTGTAGGTTCGAATCCTACTCCTACAGCAAAAGAAGCGTATAAGTTCGATACTTGTATGCTTTTTTTTTGCCCCTGCCCGGAGAAAACCCGGCTATTGCGCCGTCAGCCTCATTTTCCTTACTTTTGCCCCCTCATGGGACATAAAAAATTGATTCGGTTCGCCGAGATAGAGACCTTCCCCAACGTGCTGATCTACCCGAAAGACATGCAGGGGGCCTGGGCAGGGCATTTTGGCAATACAAACCCGCTGACGCTGGAGCTGGCCTGCGGCAAGGGAGATTATACCCTGGGCCTGGCAAGGCTGTTCCCGGGGCAGAATTTTATGGGGGTGGACCTCAAAGGCAACCGCATCTGGAAAGGCGCAAAGACCGCCCTGGATGAAAAGCTCGCCAACGTAGCTTTCCTGCGCACGCAGATAGAGGCGCTCACCGATTATTTCGCCCCCGGCGAGGTAAAAGACATCTGGATCACCTTTCCCGACCCCTTCCTGCGGCAGTCCAAAGCCAAAAAACGCCTCACGCACCCGCGTTTCCTTTCCATGTACCAGCAGCTGCTGGCGCCGGGAGGCACCATCAACCTGAAAACGGACTCAAAGGAGCTGTACGATTTCACCCGCATGGTGATCGCCAAAACGGGCTGCGAAAAGCTGGAAGACATCCCCGACGTATACGCGCAGGCCGAAATTTCGCCCCTGCTGCGCATACAGACCTATTACGAAGGCATGCACCTGGCCGATGGCAGAACCATCCGGTTCCTTAAATTTGCATTGCCCGCACAACCCATAGACTGGAAAACGGTAATACTGGACACGGATGAAGAAGCCGCTGGAAGAGCATATTGATTTTTATTACAACGCGCAGGGGTACGTGGTGCTCACGGAAAAATATCACCGCGAGCGGGGGTATTGTTGCGGAAACGGCTGCCTGCATTGTCCTTTTGATTATGAAAACGTCCCCGACGACAAAAAAAGCCGCCTCCGCGCGGCCCGCAAAGCCCAAAAAGGAGCCTAATTTCCTGGACACGGTGTACGCCATCGTGCGGAAGATTCCGAAAGGCCGCGTAACCAGCTACGGCGCCATCGCCGAAAGGGCGGGCATCCGCCTTTCCGCCCGCATGGTAGGCTGGGCCATGAACGCGGCCGGCTCCGCGCCCAAACCCGTGCCGGCGCACCGCGTGGTGAACAGCAAAGGGCTGCTGACCGGCAAGCACCATTTTCCCACGCCCACCCTCATGCAGGAGCTGCTGGAAGCCGAAGGGATAGAAGTGAAAAACGACCAGGTGCAGCATTTCGACAAGGTATTCTGGAACCCGCCGCTTCCCAAAAAGAAACCGTAGCGGCTTTGTTTACTTTCAATACCTTTACATCATTACAGGTCCCGTTTACATTACTATATGTCAGTACTCAAACTTAAGCTGGATCAGGAGCAATTAGTAGAAGACTTTTTCGAGGACACATGGCTGGCGGGGATCGTTTCCCAGGCACGCGACTACCAGGTGTGCTGGCAGATCAACAAACAATTGGGGTTCGATCTCAGGGTGAACAATTCCCTCGAGATCAATCTCACCAAAAACCGGCGTTCCTACTTCTTTACCGTGTTTGAATACCAGGAGCTGACCAAGTCGGCCGCCCATTATTTTTACAACAACCACTGTAAAGCGGAATTTTTGCTGCCGGAATTAAAACACGTGGACTATATCTGGCTCATCAAAGGGAACTATTACCAGGCCCCCGACGTAAGATCGCTGACGGAGCAATGCAGGAAGGTGGAAACCGTGCAGCTGGTGACCCTGCTGGAAATGAAAGACATCAGGAACAAGATCAACCTGATCTTTTAAAAAAACGCCTTGTCGTACATTATGCTCTAAAAAAATTCAATCATATGTGGCAGGAAACAGATCAGCATCTCTACCGCGCATTTTCATTCAAAGACTTTCGCGAGGCATTTGCATTCATGACCCAAGTGGCGCTGACGGCGGAAAAGATGGACCATCACCCCACCTGGACCAATACGTACAATAAAGTGGAAATATGGCTGAGCACACACAGCGCAGGCAATACGGTGACCGGCAAAGACCGCGAGCTGGCGAAAGCGATCGACGAAATGCATGCATCATCTTAATACCCGCGTTTTTGTGAACCGTCTTTTAATTCTCGGCCTGTTGTTTTGTTGCTCCCTTTACCCCGTATCCAGAGCGGCCGCACAGGACACACTTTCCCTCGACTTTTCCCGCCCCGTCAACGGGGCGGACATACGTTCGTATACGCCCGTGTTTCACGACCGCAAAGGCAACGTAACGGTGGACGATCTGCCGCAGCTCGGTTTCAGGGCGGACAGTGCGCTGTTCCATCTCCGCAAAAAAGCGCTCGGCGAAGTGAACGACGTTTGGCTGCGCCTTCACCTCCGCAATACCGGGCTGGTTGATTCCGTGCTGTACCTGTTCACCGGCTGGCACGACGATCTCAGCTTTTACGCCGCGGACGCGGACGGCAGGCCCCGGCTGATGATGCATACCGGGCTGATGATCGACCGCGGAGGCGTGGAGCGCTGGAATCATTTCACCTTCCCGCTGTACGTGCGCGCGGGCGAAACCCGCACCTTCTACGTGCATGTGCGCAACAGCTTTTACCGGGAAAACGAATTTCTTCCCCGCCTCTTCGACCCCATCCATTACGCCGGCTTCCGCGACGCGCAAACCGACGGCTACAAAGGAGAAGTGCTGGTGATACAAATGCTCATCGGTATGCTGCTGGTGCTGCTCAGCATCACCGTGATCAACTACACCCAGCTGCCCGACCGCTCGTCGCTGTACTTCGCGGCTTACCTGCTGGGGCTCATCCTGTTCTTTGTGCTGCGGCTCGAGCTGAAGCCGTTCCAGCTTTCCTTCTTTCATTTCTGGCCGCTGTTCAAGTATTACTGGGACATTCCCGCGCTGCTGTTCTGCTTTTATTTCATGTACATGCTGTTCGGCAACATGTTCCTCAGCCTGCGCGAGCGTTACCCGCTGCTGGAAAAGATATACCGTTACGGCGCCGTGCTTTCCGGCCTGCTGATCGTTACCTGCTTCGCGTTCATCGCCGCCGGCAACTTCCGCATACCCGCCGGTATCTACACCTGGACGTATTTCGTCACGCTCATTCCCCTTGGCATTTCGTTCATCGCGCTGGCGCGCAGAACGCGGCATCATCCATTGATCCGCTTTTTCCTGTTCGGTTCCATCAGCCTGTACCTACTCACTATCTGGACGTTGCTCAACAACGCAGAGCCCGTATCGTTTACCCCGCTGCCCGAGCTGGTAGGGCCTTACAACATGCTGGTACTGGGCGTGCTGCTGCAGGCGCTGTTCTTCGCCTCGGGCCTCAGCTACCGCAACAAGCTCGTGCACCAGGAAAAAACAAAGACGCAGGAAATGCTCATCAAACAGCTCAACAAAAACAAAGAGCTGCAACGAAAGCTCAACGAGCAGCTGGAAGAGCTGGTGAAGGAGCAGACCACCGAAATACTCCGCAAAAAAATGGAGCTGGAAGAGCAGCGCAAGCTGCAGCTCGAGGTCGAGTACAGCAAAAAGCTCGCGGAGATAGAGCTGAAGGCCATCCGCGCGCAGATCAATCCCCACTTCATTTTCAATTGTCTCAATTCCATCCAGCTGTTCGTGATGCAGCGGGACTACGAGCACGCGCAAAAATACCTGTCCGACTTTTCGTTCCTCATCCGCAAAACGCTCGATTTTTCGCGCCGCAACTTTATCACGCTGGCCGACGAGATCACTTACTTAAATACTTACCTTGGCCTCGAGAAGATGCGCTTCGAGCAGAAGATGAGCTACGAGATCGTTACAGACCCCGCCATTGCCACCGCCGAGCTGGAAGTGCCGGCCATGCTGCTGCAGCCGTATGTCGAGAACGCCGTGAAACATGGCATGAATAATGAAGACCATCCCTCGGGCATGCTGCTGATCCGCTTCAACCTGCTGGCGGGCGATATGCTGGAATGTATGATCGAGGACAACGGTATCGGCATCGAGCGGTCGCGCGCGCTACGCACCCTGCCGGGGCATCACCAGAGCCAGGGCATGGAGATCAGTCTCAACAGGGCCGAGCTGCTGAATAAAATGTATAATACAGGCATCCAGATAGAGATCATCGATAAATCAAAAAAACAGGCCAGCGACAGCGGTACCGTCATCCGCGTACTGATACCCCAGCTTTAGCTGAATGCATCACCATCAAATTATGTTATGATCCGCGCAGTAATCATTGACGACGAACGGAACAGCAGGGACATCATCTCCCTGATGCTGGACAAATATTGCCCCGAAATTGAAGCCGTTGCCGCTGCCGCCAATTGCAGGGAAGGCATCGAGCAGATCCGCAAACACAAACCCCAGCTGGTATTCCTCGATCTCGAAATGCCCGACGGCACCGGTTTTGACGTGCTCGCCGGCGCGTACGACGCTTCCTTCGAAGCCATTTTCGTGACCGCTTTCGAGAAACGTTTTCTTCACACCATCCGCCTCAGCGAAGTAGAGCTGATCCTCAAACCGATCGACAAGGAAAGCCTGCTGCAGGCCGTAAACGCCGTAACGGCGCGCATTCTCCGCCCCCGCCGCCACGAACGGTACGACGTATTGCTCAGCAACTTCGGCAAACCCGCCGGTGAAATGCGCCAGCTGGTGCTGCCCGCCGCCGAGGGGGAAGAAGCGGTCGTGAGCGTGGAAGACATCTCCTACCTCGAGGGCCTCACCGAAAAAACGGTGTTCTATCTCGCGGACGGCACGGCGCTCGACAGCCCGCGGCCCTTCCGGTATTACACCGAGCTGTTCGCCTCCATGCGTTTTTTCCAGGTGAACAATCACCAGATGGTGCAGGTGCCGCATATCCAGAAAATAGATCAGGAAGAGCACCGGCTCTGGCTGCGGAACAAAACCGTGCTGGAAGTAACGGAAAGAAGGAAGAAAGAGCTGTCCGCCATCTGGAAGCAGTACTAGAACGCCCAGCCCGCCAGCAGGCAGGCGATCACGATAAAGGGCGACGGCAGCCGCGAGAAATACAGCAGGGCCAGCGTGCTGAGCATGATCGCCCAGTTGTACCAGGTGCCGTCTATGGACGTGAAAAGGATGAACGTGGCCGCCCACATAATGCCCACCACCACCGCGTTGATGCCTTCCAGCGCGCGGTAAATGATCACATGTTTTTTGAGGTTGTTCCAGATCGGGAAAAAGAACAGTACCAGCAGCATGCTGGGTAAAAAGATCGCGATGGGCGCCAGCAGGCAGCCGAGGAACTGGTACGCGGGGCCAAAGCTGCGCATCACCATGCCGCCCACGTAGGCGGACATCGAAAAGGTGGGCCCGGGCATGGCCCGCATGATGCCCGCGCCGGTAAGCAGCTCTTCCGCCGTCATGTACATGGACTTGGAGCGCTGCACATATTGTTCCAGCATCATGGCGATAAGGATGTCGCCCCCGCCGAACACAAGGCTGCCGAAACGGTAAAAGTTCTCAAAAAGGTTGAACGGCCGCCGGGTGATCCAGTTATTGGTACGCGCCAGCTCGGAGAAGAGGCCCGCCAGCACGAAGATCAGCGCGAACAGCCAGAGGTTGCCCCACTGTATTTTCTTTTTTGGCTCGTTGATATCAGGAATGCGTTTGTCGCTGAAGTTGGAGATAATGCCGCCGAGCACGATCAGCGCGGGGAACAGCCAGGGCGATTTGATGAACACCGCGGCCAGCAGCGATACGCCCATGATGGCCATGGTAGCGATGCTGCTGATGCTGATCTGGTACGCGCGCAGGCCGCCGAAAGCCAGGAAGCCTACCGCCATCGGCTGTACGTATTTGAAGATGTCCACATGCAGCGCCCTTTTGTCCATGAATTGCAGCAAAAAGCTCAGGGAGCCCATCATCAGGCAGGCGGGGGTGATCCATATCGCCAGGGTGGCTACGGCCAGCGGCACGCCGCCTCTTTTGTAGCCGATAAGGGTAAGCGTTTGGGTGGAAGAAGCGCCCGGCAGCAGCTGGCAGAACGCGTTGTACTCCATCAGCTCCTTTTCCGTAACGTCGCGGCGTTGCTGCACAAAGGTCTTCATCATCATTGCCAGGTGGCCCTGCGGCCCCCCGAAAGCGGTGATGCTATGCAGGAAAACTGCCTTCAGAAATGAAATGTGACGTAAAAACACGGTATAAGTTTCACTGCCGGTGCTGAAAAGTAATGAAAAAAATCGTCACCGGCAGGGCGAAGTTACTGATTACAGGGAACATAGCGGGGTAAACCCCGGCAGCGGCGGGCATAAAAGTTGCAAAGGTTACTATGGCAAAACAATCGCCTTCGTTTAGGCGTTTAAGAAAAAGACAGGTCAATTGTTGTTTATGAAACGGTATCTTCTGATCATTCTTCTCATTATCAATGCCGCGGCCGCCCGGGCGCAATCCGATTACAACAGCAATGAATACTGGGCGAGGTTCGCCCTTCAACCCCATAACCTGGAACCGCTGAAACACAGCGACACCTGCCTGGTCTTCGTCACCAACCGTCACATCCATCCCCAAAGCCCGCGTTTCGTGGACGAGTTCCTCGATACCGCTTCCCTCAAATATTTTTTCCTCGAAAAAATTGACGGCCAGTGGAACGTATACCAGGAAAGCACCCTGCGGGAAGCCATGGAGCACCTGCCGCAGCGGAAAGACATCGTGGTGTACGCGGAAGGCATGGGCAAGATATTCACTTCCAACGTGGAACGCGCGCAGCTGATGAGCGGGCAGTACAATGTGAACGTGATCATGTTCGATTACGCCAGCATCAACAGCACTTACAAACCTTCCAAAAACTTCCGTTTCGCGCGTACAAATGCCAGGCTGTCCGCGGGGCAATACCTGTCGCTGCTGCGGGAGCTGAAGGAAGCGAAAGAGCGCGGTGAAGCATGGATCAGCGGTGTAAAGCTCACCACTTTCTACCACAGTATGGGCAATATTATCCTCGAGCAAATGATGCTTCACCGGCAGATCGGCGACATCAACGATACGCCGTTCGTGGACAACCTGGTGATCAACGCGGCCTGCGTGCCTTCGAAACATCATGCGGAGTGGGTGGGGAAGATCCGTTTTGCCAAACAAGTGTACGTGCATTACAACCGCCACGACCTGCAATTAAAAGGCGCGCACCTGCTCACCTTCCGCAAGCAGCTCGGCGAAAAAAGCAATAAAAAGAAACGCGCTGAAAACGCCGTTTACGTTGGGTTTCACGACATGGTGGGCCGGCAGCATAGTTACTTTATGAATTTCCCTTACAATGAATTTAAGCTCTCGCCCGCCATGGTAGCTTATTTCTCACGCCACTTCAACGGTAAAGGAATTTCGCGGAACGAAGCGACCGCGTTGCTGGCTACGCAGCAGCCGGGGAATGGTAGAATGTAGGTTTCTTCTTGCGAAGCGACTCGCCCCGGTAAAATTCCTTCCATAAAAAAGCCGGAACGATGGTTCCGGCTTCCGGTTATTTCTTTAACCCGATCTCCCGCAATCTTTCATCATTATATTCCCCCGCCGTGATCGGTGCGCACTCCGCCGGGTGCTGCGCGTCCACG
>JBQCFV010000873.1:0-2631 GCA_051958695.1 Chitinophaga sp.
AGGCTGGGCAGGCTGAGCGTAGGTACCGTTAAAGAAGAAGAGTTCAAAAAGATCATGGAAATGGCGAACGCCAAATAACCCCTTCAGCATGAAACCAAAGCTCATCGTGCTCACCGGCGCGGGCATCAGCGCCGAAAGCGGCCTCCGTACTTTCAGGGACAGCGACGGGTTGTGGGAAGGATATGATATTTATGAAGTGGCAAGCCCGATGGGCTGGGAAAAGAACCCCGCGCTCGTACAGGATTTTTATAACCTGCGCCGTAAGGACGTAATGGCCGCAAACCCCAACCAGGCGCACATCCTGCTGGCGCGGCTGGAAGAATGGTACGACGTGCGCATCATCACGCAGAACATCGACGATCTCCACGAACGTGCCGGCAGCACGCGCGTATTGCACCTGCACGGCGAAATACTCAAAAAACGCAGCGAGCTGAACGATACGGAACTGTTCCCGGTAACCGGCGATATCCAAATGGGCGAGCTGGCGCCGGACGGCGGGCAGTTCAGGCCGCATGTGGTATGGTTCGGCGAAGCCGTCACGATGATAGAGCCCGCGGTGCTCGAGATCGTGCAGGCGGACCTGTTCGTGCTGATAGGCACCTCCCTGAACGTATACCCCGCGGCCGGTTTGGTGGATTACCTGCGCGCCGGCGTACCGAAATATATCATTGATAAAAAGATCCCGCCGGTAAAGGGCAGCGATTTTCATCTCATCGAAAAGCCCGCCACGGAAGGCATGGCGGAGCTGATGGAGCTGCTGAAGAAATAAAAAAAGCCGTCACGATGTATGGTCGTAACGGCCCGTTCATTCACATGTTCAATCTCATTTCAAGACGAGTTCACATAGGAAAAATCCCTTCTTACCCGAAACTCTCTTCAAACCTGATATCGTATTCTTCCAGCTCCCGCAGCACCGGGTTGTATACCTCGGGCATTACGGGGATCTGCAAGCCTGTCAATTCCAAAGCGCCTGATAAAACCAGCTTGGCCATGATGCCCAGCGGAAGCCCTACTGTTTTGGCCATTGCGGTGCGGAGGTTGTCCTCTCCCTGAACGATCATGTAACTATGCAGCCTGGTGCCCATGTTCCGCCGCTCGAACTCGATCTCATGCAGCATCACGATCATGTCTTTATCGGATGGTTCCATTTTAAGCCTGGTGTCCAGCACATGCTGCAGCACGCCTGCATTGGTCTGCTCTCCTAAGTTAATCAATTCCCCGTTCAGAATGCCCAGGAATTTCAGCTGGCGGATGAGCTTGCTTTTGCTGCTCACGCCGAGGAAGGCGGCTATGTTCTCCTCGTTGCTCTGGTCCGCGTTTACTTTGATGTTTTGTGAGGCCCAGGCGAAATACGTCATGCCGTTGGTCTGCTGTTTGTGCGCATCGCTGGTGAGCCCCAGCCTGATGAGCGCGTTCCAGCCTTCGCAGAAGTCCGGGTAACGCAGCGTGGCGCGCATAAAAGTGGGAATGTTGCCGAGGGAATACACGTCTATATAGCTGAGCGAATCGCGGTTAGGGTAGTAGGCGAGCTTGCCGAGGCCGGGTATCTGCACGGTCTTGTTCTGGTCGAACAATTGCTGGTAATCTACTTCCTTCACCTTTCCCTTTTCTTTGTAAGATGCGCCTGAAACACCCGCCAGTACAATGTTCCGGGAGTTCCATGAGATTTTGTACTGCCAGGGGTTGTCGTTGCTTTCGGGGGAAACGAGCCCGCCGCAATAGGATTTGAAACAGTAGATCTGCCCGCCTTTTTTTTCGATGGAATGAATGAGCTTCATGGCGGACATATGATCGATGCCGGGGTCGAGCCCCATTTCGTACATAAAGAGCAGGCCGGCTTTTTTGATGTCTTTTTCCAGCTTGCGGATCTCGGGGTCGATATAGGAAGCGGTGAGCAGGTTTTTATGAAAATGAAGGCAGTCTTTGGCTACCACGATATGAAGGGCGGGAGGCAGCAGGGAGATGACGAGATCGGTTTCCTGGATCAGCTGCTGGCGGGCCGCCTGGTCTTTGATATCAAAAGCGGCGGGAGTAGCGTAGTAAGACTTGCCGATCTTGGACTTGATCAGCATCAGGTCGCTGTCCGCCACCGTGATGTGCCATTTCTGCCGCGGGGCGTTGGCCAGCAAATAGTCGATGAGGACGGTTGCGGACTTGCCGGCGCCAAACAATAGAATATTCTTCATAGTTCACTAGAAAATGGTTAAAAACTACAGGGAGTAAACAATAAAGGCCATGCGAATGTTCAGAAAACCGGGGTTTTCCGCGCCTGGTCTGACATTGTGTTCCTCCTACAATAAGGTGTGATTTTCATAGGGTTATAAACAAATTGCTTGCCAATTTGTGATCGGCTGGTATATATCAAATTTAAGATATATAGAACATTTGCCGGAGATGACGCGAAGGTAGCGCAAATAGTTTTAAGCATCAAACGGGTACGTGCCAGTTTTTTATACACAAATAGCCCCCAAACCCTCTGAATACGGGCTGAAAACGTTATATTTGCTCTTCATTTAAAATAGCAGAAAAACCTGTAAACCAACAACATAATGATAGAAAATACGGACAATCAAGACAATCAAAAGGAAGGTAGAATTGTTCAGATCAACATTGAGGAGCAAATGAAGACCG
>JBQCFV010000874.1:0-4709 GCA_051958695.1 Chitinophaga sp.
AGGCTTTTTCGCTGGCGGGCATGCCGGCCCTGTACCCTCTCACTGCGTAAAAGGTAATGAACAGGTAACAGGGTATCAATATCCAGTAAGCCTGCCGCGGGCTCCATGCGTCCGCGAGATAGCCGTACAGCAGCGGGATCACCGCGCCGCCGCCGATGGCCATTACCAGCATGGAAGAACCTGTTCTTGTAAAACGGCCCAAACCGTGAATGGCCAGCGGCCAGATGGAAGGCCACATCAGCGAATTGGCGATGCCGAGCATGGCGATAAAAAATACGGACATCATGCTTTCCATAAACAGCGCGGCAATGGCGAACATGATCCCTAAAAAAGAAGAAATGATCAATGCCTGCCGCTGGCTGATGAACCGGGGGATGCAGATGATGCCTATGAGATACCCCAGCAGCATGCCGCTCAACGTAAAACTGGTAAAGAATTTCGCGGTGCTCAGCGCAATTCCTTGCGAAGCGCCGTAGCTGATGATCGTATCCGCGGCCAGCACTTCTACACCGACGTACAGGAATAAAGTGACCACACCAAGCAGCAGGTGGGAGAACTGGAAGATGCTCGTCTTCTCCGCAGCCGGCTCTCCGCCGGAGCTTTCGTCTTCCTCCGCATCCACTTCCGGCAGGGAAGAAAAATAAATGAGCACTGACAGCATCGCCAGCACCGCCGCCATCAAACTGTACGGCCCGATCACTTTATGCGCCAGCGCGTTCAGCGCGGTTTCACGGGCGGCGGGGCTCAGCGCGGCAATGCTGCCTTGGAGGGCGTCCGCATCCTTCAGCACGACCATACCGAGTATGACCGGCGCGATAATGCCCGCCACCCCGTTGCAGATGCCCCTGATGCTGATCCTTCTCGCCGCGCTTTCCCTTGGCCCGAGTATGGTGATGTAGGGATTGGAAGCGGTCTGCAGGATGGAAAGCCCCGTTCCCTGTACAAATAATCCCGCGAGAAAAAATCCGTAAGTCCTGCTTAAAGCCGCGGGGATGAATACCAGCATCCCCGCCGCCATCAGCAGCAAACCCAAAGCCATGCCCTTTTTGAAGCCGGTGTATTTCAGGATGCCGCCTGCCGGCAATGCCATCACGAGGTAAGAAATATAAAAAGCAAACGTGACGAGATAGGATTCGAAATTGGTGAGCTGGCAGGCGATCCGCAGGTAAGGGATCAGGACAGACCCCAGCCAGGTCACAAACCCGAACACAAAAAATAATATCCCGATCATCACGATGGCCTTGCCCGGGCCACCGGTCTTTGCATGGTTCCGTACTATATCTGTCATTCTCTACCTGTTTTTCTGCCTGATGGCGCCAATGATCCTGTCGTAAATATCCAGCGGGGGAAGCCCGGGCTGCCCGTACCAGAAAAACGAGCCGAAGCCTTCGTACACGCCCGCGCGGATGTGCCATGCCACCGGGAGGTAGCTGGGCACGTCGTTACAATAGCCTGCAACGGACACGCGCTTTTCCGGCCATATGCCGCGGATGCCCCTGCCATACTCCGTAACGGCTTCGCGGGAGATACCTACGAACTTCCAGTCGCCGATATTGATGGTCTGCACATACTCCGGCAGCTGGTTTTCTACCTGGTTGTTTTTGTAACGTTGCAGCATCAGGTTGGCCCAGCGAACGTCCTTCTCCGCTTCAATATCTCCCGGCTTCTGTTCCTTCACCGCTTTGAATCGCATGATGCTGTCCGCGCTCCAGGGCTGCACGGGAATGTTCACCGTGTCCATAAAAAAGCTGATATCGCCTTCGATGCGCTGCAGTCCCGAATCGAGCACGCGCAGCACGTCCGCCGCCAGCTCCGAGCCGGTTTGCCGGTGATCGCTGCTGCGGGGATTGATGTCGCCGGCGCAGCCCTGTATGAAGATGGCGTTCTCCGTGCCCGTGCGCTCCTCTACCAGCTGCCGCGCAACGGCAGGATAATTGGCGCTGAGGGTGAACGATTCTTCGCCCGCGTTCCTGAATACGGGATGGCAGCCGGTGAGGAACAAAACATTCTTCAGCCTGTCCTGCCCGTCCGTGATCTTCAAAACATCAAGCACGTTATCATAAGGTTTGTCCGCATTCGCGCCGGGGCGGCGATTCTGCCCGATGTGCGTGTCGCCCCTCGTGAAATAAAGCCGCGAAGGCGATAAATTATCGACCGCGGTTTCTATCGCGCGGATGATGCCTGCCTTTACCACTTTGTTCAGGTAATTGCTGTCGGGGAAATGGTAAAAATCGCCCCAGGTGATCCAGGTCTGCGTAACGGGCGCAAAATGCGTATGCGAGGCGTTGAGCAGGATGGCGGAAGGCGGGATGTGCCTGCTTTTGAAGATGGCATCTTTCACCGCGGTACCGAGCGTCGCGTTAAAGCCGCATACGTCGACCCCGACGATCACCACCGTTTTGTTGTTGCGGCGGATAGCCAGCGCGCGCGTGGTGAGGTTGTTCATCGTTTTATGACTGCCTCTCTGCAACATGCCCGCACCGTCCAGCGCGTACAGCGTATGCTGCAGCACGGCCATCTGTTTCACGTCTACTTTGTAAGTAACATCGTTTTTTCTGCCGATCTGCCGCCAGGTAATGCCGTCGGGGCCGGGAACGCTCGTCCACATGCTGTCGCCCGCGTTCACTGCGTACAGCTCCCTGCCGTTGCTGGTCATGCTGATAAAACCTGTTGCGTCTCCGGCCGGCCGCCACCTGATCTTTCTCCCCAATGTTCCTTCCATCAGCTTATTCCCCACGGCGGCGTATAATTTTCCATGCAGGTGCGCAAGCGCCGTTACCGGGCCGGGACTGCCGCGTTTTTTCCATGCCACGCCGTACGGGCGCAGCATGCCTTCCAGTATTTCGTTCGCGGTGTTCACCGCGTAGAATTTCCCGTTCATAAAGGTGAGCGCTTTCAGCGCCGCCGTTTTGCCCGTTACTTTCCATTGGAAGCTGTCCGCCATGGCCGTGCCCGTCATCCATTCGCCGTTATTGGTGGCGGCAAACAGCTTGCCTTCCGCCGACGTGAGCGCGGTGATGCCGCCAAGCGGCTGCACGGCCTGCCAGGTGAGGCTGAAACGCCCTTCCCTCGGCACGCCGTAACCCGCCAGCGCAGCGGAATACACGGCGTTCGTATCCGGGTCGATGTGTACGGTAGCTGTTCCTGTCAGGTAACCGTTCTGGGCAAAACTGAAGGACGTGCTAAAGAGCAATGCCAGCCCGGTAATGATGCGCTTTTTCATATGTGCTTATATTCTTTCTGAAAGATGATCCAATGCTTTCCTCACGCTGCCGTGAGCAATGAGCAGTTTTTTCGCCGCTTCGTAATCCTGCATGCCGGCTTTTGCCATCAGCATCTTAACGGCCCTGTCGATGATCTTATTATTGATCAGCGCCACGTTCACCATCCGGTTGTCTTCCACCCTGCCGAGCTGTATCATCGTAGTAGTGCTGATGATATCAAAGATCATCTTTTGCGCGGTACCGCATTTCATGCGCGTGCTGCCGGATACGAATTCCGGCCCCGTCACCACTTCCACGGGGAAGTCCGCCGCCGCCGCAATGGGAGAACCGGGGTTGCTTACGATGCAGCCGGTAACGATGCCGTGCTCCCGGCATTTTTGCAAACCCGCCAGCACAAAGGGCGTGGTGCCGCTCGCGGAAATGCCGATCACGATGTCGCCGTTGTTTATTTTGTGCGCCTGCAGCTGCCGCCATCCGTCTTCCATGTCGTCTTCCTTTTCATCCAGCGCCTCCACGAGGTGATCGGTACCGCCCGCCAGCACGGCGTTGAGCATTCCTTTCGGCACGCCGTACGTGGTCGGCATTTCAATAACGTCCAGCACGGACAAGCGGCCGCCGCTGCCGGCGCCCAGGTAGAACAGTCTTCCGCCCTGCCGCAGCTTTTCCACTACGGCGGCTATTAGCGGGTTCAGGCGCGGCAGCGCCGTTTCCACCACTACGGCCACCAATTGGTCTTCGCGGTTGATGTTGGCGGTGATCTCTTCAATGGTCATTTTCTCAAGATGCCTGTACCTGGATGGCTCTTCCGTAACTTTTAACATGTTCATGGTTTTGTTTATTATAATCTGTTTTTTCTTTTTACTGCATTTCTATATCGCAAACGATAGGCAGATGCGTGGACGCCAGCGATGAAATAACCGCTTCGTTGCCGGCCGCTACCGTGTTTTTTGTAAAGATGTAATCCACCCGCGAAGCTGGTGCGCTGGCGGGAACGGTGTAGGCCGTTTGCCCTGAAAAAACGTCCGCAAAGCCCGTGAGCACCGTGTTGACCGGCGCGCTTCCCGGCGTATCGGCAAAGGTGCCGGCGAATACTTTCCAGGTGTGGTTGGCCGGGCTGATGAGCGACATGGCCTCCTGCGCCTGCAAGAGCCGTTCGGCGGCCGTGCTGCCCAGGTTGGTGACGTATACGTACAGGGGGTTCGCGTTCACGCTTACCCGCGCTTTCAGCAATCCCATGTAATGCGTGGTATACGCGGCGTAGATCCAGCTTTCCGTATAGGATCTGGTGATGGGATATTTACTGAGGATGCCGTGCCCGAACTCCCGGGGTTTGTTCCCCGAAGCGGGGGTGGCGGCCTTCCAGGTGGTTTTCTGGAACTCGTAATACATGCCCAGCTCATTCGCCAGCCACACCAGCTGGTCTTCGTAATTACTGCGCGCGTCGTAATGCCTGTCCACTTCGTTCAGCACCACCACATGCGCGCC
>JBQCFV010000875.1:0-2284 GCA_051958695.1 Chitinophaga sp.
GGTACGGACGTTGCCGTAGGGCTCGACGGGATCTTCGGCGTGGAATACACGTTCAAAAACATCCCGTTGAACCTCAGTGCCGACCTCAAACCGTATGTGAACTTCAACGGTTACAACGACTTCCTTGGCGAACAGATCGGCGGTTTTTCCGTGCGGTACACGTTCAAATAGCTGAAGCATCAAAACTTTCAGGCGGCTGCTCCTTACCGGGGCAGCCGCTTTTTTGTTATCTTCGGAAGGTATGAAGATACTTTCCGCAAAGCAGGTCCGCGAGGCGGACGCCTATACGATAGCGCACGAGCCTGTCAGCAGCGTATTGCTGATGGAGCGCGCCGCCACGGAATGCGCGGGCTGGATGGTGCATACCTTTGGCGAAACGCCTCCTCCCTATTATATTTTCTGCGGCATGGGCAACAATGGCGGCGACGGGCTGGTGATCGCGCGCAAGCTGCAGGAGCAGGGCTTTGCGGTACAGGCCTGGCTGGTGCATACATCCGGCGGGCCTTCAGCGGACAATGCGGCCAACCAGCCGTACTTCCCGGAACTGCAGCATATTCATGAGCTGGCGGAGTTCCCGGCGTTGGAAGAGCCCGGCATTATCGTGGACGCGCTGTTCGGCACCGGTCTTAACCGGCCCGTGGAAGGATGGGTGGCCGGTATCATCCACCGGATCAACGATCAGCGGCAGCGGCATACCGTCGTGTCCGTCGACATGCCTTCGGGGATGATGGCGGATGCTTCGTCCGTGCAGTTCCCGTGTGTGCATGCCCGTTATACCCTTACTTTCGAGTTTTATAAACTGGCGTTCATGATGCCGGAGAACGGCGAGCGCGCCGGTCAGGTAGAAGTGTTGAAGATCGGCCTCCACCCTGCATTTACGGAGCAGGTGCAAACCGGATACCATCTCACCGACCCGGGCGTGATACGCACCGTTTACCGGCAGCGCGATCCGTTTTCGCATAAAGGCACTTATGGTCATGCTGTGGTGATAGCGGGAAGTTATGGTAAAATGGGCGCGGCTTTGCTGGCCACCCGCGCGTGCCTGAAAGCGGGCGCGGGTCTTGTAACGGCGTATATCCCGCGCTGCGGTTACGAGATCATGCAGACGGCGGTGCCGGAAGCCATGTGCCAGACGGAAGATTCCGCGCATCATTCCTCGCATTTCGATGAGGCATTCAGGCTGCGCCAGGCGCCGGATTATGCCGCCATCGGCATCGGGCCGGGCATTGGTACGGAGAATGCCACGGCAAAAGCATTGGAACGTTTGCTGCAAGCCTATCACAAGCCGATGGTGCTGGATGCGGACGCGTTGAATATTGTCGGGAAGTACCCGGCGTTACTGCCTTTGATCCCAAAAGACTCCATCCTTACTCCCCACCCCAAAGAGTTCGAACGCCTCTTTGGCCCCACCGGCGACCATTTCGAGCGGCTGACGCTGCTTACGCGCAAGGCGCGGGAGCTGCAGCTTTATATCCTGCTGAAAGGGCGGTACAGCGCCATGGCCTGTCCTGACGGGGCCGTATACTTTAACCCCACCGGTAACCCCGGCATGGCCACTGCGGGCGCGGGCGACGTGCTTACCGGGATACTCGCCGGCCTGCTCAGCCAGGGATACGCGCCAAAAGCCGCGCTGCTGCTGGGCGCATACCTCCACGGGCTGGCGGGCGACCTGGCGGCGGACGATCTTTCCGAGGAGGCTTTGGTGGCGGAAGATATCGTGCATTACCTGGGGCAGGCGTACCTGGGCATCCGGCAGTAGAAGTGTCCATAATACGCTTAAACTGAATAATTCCGGGCACTAGTAAAATAAATCCCAATACATTATCTTCGTCAACCTTATAAATTTAAAAAGGCTTCAAAAAGTATGAGTATAGTTTACGTTATTCCTCTGTTCGGACTGATCGCACTGTTATTCACCGCCATCCAGAGCGCCTGGGTCACCCGCCAGGACGCAGGCAATGAGCGAATGCAGGTTATTGCCAAACACATCGCGGAAGGCGCTATGGCCTTCCTGAAGGCTGAGTACAAGATCCTCACCTATTTCGTGATCATCGCGGCCGTGCTGCTGGGCTATATGGGATATTCCCATGAAAATTCCGACTGGACGATCGCACTGGCCTTTGTTATCGGCGCGGTATTTTCCGCATGCGCCGGTTTTATAGGCATGAAAATAGCCACCAAAGCCAACGTACGTACGGCTCACGCCGCGCGCACCAGCCTTTCCCGCGCGCTGAAAGTATCTTTCACCGGCGGTTCCGTGATGGGCATGGGCGTTGCAGGTCTC
>JBQCFV010000876.1:0-3721 GCA_051958695.1 Chitinophaga sp.
AAGTGCCCCTGGCGGAAAGGTCTTCCACGTTCGTTTTCGCGCCGGTGCTGCTCACTATCGCAGCAGTCGACGGCCCGGAAATCTGTGTCCAGCGGTAAGCCGCGATAGTACCGTCCTCATCGCGGGAAGCCGAGCCGTCGAGCGAGGTAACAGACACCGGCAATACGATCTCCCGGTCAGCGCCTGCATTGGCTACCGGCGCCTTGTTCGGCGCTTCATTTACGGTAATGGTCACGTCGTCCGTAGCTTTCAGTCCTTTGTCGTCGGTGACGGTCAGGCGGAAAGTATATTGCCCTGCAGCAGTGAGCTGGCTGATGCCGGAAGAAGCCGACCCCGCGTTTTGGATAGTAGCCGTAGCCGGGCCGCTGGTCTGCGCCCATGCGTAAGATTCAATAGTACTGCCGGAGGCGGGCGTGCCGCTGCCGGAAAGCGTAGCCGTGCTGGCCGGCAGGGTGATCGTGATATTATTCCCTGCGTTAACTACCGGCGGCTCGCTGGGCGCCGCATTCACCGTCACGGTCACATCGTCCGTATCGGTAAGGCCCTTATCGTCTTTTACCGTCAGGCGAAAGGTATATTTGCCCGCCTGGCTCAAACCGCTGATGGAAGTGCTGGCACCGCCAGGCGCGGCTATAACACCCGTTACCGGCCCTGCCGTCTGCGTCCATGCATAAGACGCTATTGTGCTGCCGGATGCTGGTGTTCCACTGCCGGAAAGCGTGGTTTTATTGGTAGGTAAGGTGATGGTAATGTCATTGCCGGCGTTGGCCACTGGCGGCTCCGCGGCGGCCTTCACGGTGACGGTCACCTGGTCTGAGGCGGAAACGCCCTTGTCGTCTTTTACCGTCAGCTTGAAAACATAGCTGCCTGCTACGTCGAGAGCGGTGATCGCCGCCTTATTCGTAGAGCCGTTACCGATAGTAGCGGTCTTTGGGCCTGATACCTGCTCCCACAAATAGGAGCTGATCGTACCGTCGGGATCGCTGGAGCCGCTACCATCGAGCGTGGCGGTTGACGAAGGCAGCGTGATGGTAACATCGTTCCCCGCCTTGGCTACGGGTGCCTTATTCGTCGGCGCGCTGCCGGTATATTCGTCGGCTCCTGCATCATAAGCCGAACCCTGCGGCCGGGCATCCCCATCATAATCGGTGTTATAATACGCGCTCAGGTCGCGCCCCTTATCAATGGCGGAAGAGCCTGCGCCGATATGAAAATCTTTTGCACCTGGATTCACGAAGCCAAAGCTGTTGATATCGGCCCCGGTGACATTGTTCGCGGAAGTGTAATCGATGCCGGGCTGTATATTGATATAGCCGCTTTCTCCGTACTTCGCTACAGAGCCTGCATTCACCACAAGGTTATTGTACAGCAGGTTGCCGGAGCTGATGGTGCCGAAAGAATTGAGAATGCGAATAGCATCTCTCGCGGAGTTCACAACGGTGTTGTTGAATATATAAACCTGCAGCGGTTTGAAGTTGTGCTCCGTCGGCCTGTCATCCACAAAAAACGCGTCCTGCCCTTCTGCGGTACCGTCAAACCCTCCATCGCTGATAATATTATTATATACATAGCACAGTCCTACGCCGAATATTTCAATAGCGTTGCCTGTGCCTTTGATCACTTTGTTGTTATACACGCGGCCGTTAGATTCGCCGCCGAGGATAATACCTGCCTGCTGGCTCCCTTTGTTGACGGTGCCGTAATTATATACGCTGTTGTTATAGATCTCCACGTTCTCGGGAGCGGAAGCCACCTGGATACCGTCCCAGCCCGTATTCTCGGTGATCACGTTGTATATTTTCAAATTGTAGATGCGCGGGGGCAGCAGGTTTACGGTAGTGCCGTTGCAATCAGTCAGCGTTCCGTTGGGAGCGGTGTTACCGATGTACATGCCTTCGCCAATCACATCGTGAATATACAGATCATGCAGCTTTACGTTGCGGATGGCGAAGTTCGGGTACTGGTTCATCGGGTCGCAGTCCGGGTTCACTTTCGCCATCAGGCCCGCTTCCGAGCCGGTAATCTCGATCCTTTCGGCTTCATAATCCGTACAGCCTTTACCCATTGCCACGCCGGTATTGATCTTTTTGCTCACGCCGTCCACACGAAACCCGTATTTGTCGCCGCTGCCCGAACCGGTCAGCTTGAAATATTTGACGTTGTTGAAAATGATCCCGTAGTTGCCGCCGTTGCCTGCCCGTACCTGTCCTCCGCAGTTGATGAACACGATGGGCTGGCTGGCGGAACCGGTGAAGTTGAAGAACTGGATGTAAGAATAGTCTCCCGCCTTGATACATACCGTATCGCCGGGACCGATATTACGGCCCTCGCCATTGATGTACGCGCCACCGTCCTCACCCGGCTCAATTACCAGCTTGCAGCTGGCGCAGGCTACGGAACCGCCATTGTCCGGGGGCGGTGCGGCAGCCTGCACGGTCACGGTGATCTCGCCTTTGGTGCTGAGACCATTATCGCCGGTAACGGTCAGTGAAAACTTATAGGTGCCTTCGGAAAGGTTCTTGAAATTACTTTTTGCCGCTGCGGGGCTTTCGATCACTGCCGTGGTAGGACCAGCCACCTGCGCCCATGCATATTTGTCAATGGAGCTCCCGGGAGCGGTAGAGCCAGAGCCGTCGCCTGTCGCGGTATTCGTTGGAAGCTTGATGGAAAGGCTGGACGCAGCGAATTTCACAACGGGCGGCACCGGTTCAGGTTCAGGTTCCGGATCGGGGGTAACATTGCCGCGCTGGTATTGCAGCATCCACTCATAGATATTTTGCGGCTGGTAGGTATGCGCCGTATTGTATGCTTTTGACCAGAAAGTGCCATCATGGCCGCCTGCAAAAGAAGTGCCTTTGGGTTTCACTGCGGGGTTGCAGCTGTTGATCTGCGCAACGTATTTTTCCTGGTTGGAAAGAAAGCCGTCCGACGATCCGCACAACATCCACACCGGTACGTTGCTGGCTGCAAGGTTGCAGAGCCCGGCCACTTTATCCGCATCGATCGCAGCGGTAGACACGGGAACGATAGCGGCAAGATTATCAGAATAACTTTTCCCGGAAGCCACATAATTCAAAACGCCGTAACCTCCCGCACTCAGGCCGGTGAGATATATGCGCGACTCGTCCACCCGGTATCTTGCTTTAATGTCGTCCAGCACGCTTTGCACCATGCCTTCGCTGGCCCAGCCATTGGGGATCTGGGGAGACACCACGATAAATTTGAAAAGTTTTCCGCCGACCGTAAATTCCATGTTGGCACCCTGGGCAATCTCTTTCGGGACGCCGTGCGTCAGCACGCGGTTCAGGTCGGTACCGCCCTCCCCTACGCCATGCAGAAAGATCAGCAAAGGATACCTGGTGGTCGTTTGCCCGTAATCACCCGGCAGATGCAGCCAGGCTCCGGTAGTGTTGGTACCGGCGATCTTTACGGTGATCTTCTCCTGGCTACCCTGTGCGAAGACAGTGGTATAGGGAAAAAGGATAGATATAAAAGCGATAACTGCATTTTTCAATACAGCGCTTAAGTTAAGGTTCTTCAAGTCGGTTAAAATTTGACACAATTAGTAAAAAATCATCATACCTATTTTACTACTATTCTCAACGTTCGTCTGTTTGCAAAATTAATAATTATTACTACAGGGCATCGGAAAAACAAATATAAATAATCCGATAATTCATAACTAAATGTAATGCATATTGAGCTAAATAACAAACATTTT
>JBQCFV010000877.1:0-6736 GCA_051958695.1 Chitinophaga sp.
CGGGGTGCTGGAACGCGGCATACAGTGGGAAACCGACCAGGTGAAGCTGCTGCTGTACAATCAAAGCATGTTTGAAACCGGGCAGAACATCGATTTCAGGAACACCGACCGGTTGCTGGGCTTCAGCTTTGTGAACAAAAAAGAAGAGCCCGTGCTCGAAAAAGCGACCATCGAATTTATCCACACCAAAAAAATGAACGACTGGCTGCCATTACGCGTGCGCGAAAGTTATTATAACAACGGCTTTTACCTCACCGGCTGGGAATACCGCGGCAACATCATCGGCACGCCGCTGTTCGTGAACCGCAACCGGGGCAGCCATTATTTCGATGATGTGAACCCGATCGACTGGAATGCGCCAAAAGACAGCGTGATCGCGCAGGGCTGGAACATTGTCAATAATCGCGTGAGCGGCTTGCACCTCGGTGCGAAATACAATATCGCGCAGGTGCTGAAAGCGCGCACGCTGCTTACGTTCACACGCAACTTCGGCAATTACCAGCCGGCGCCAATATCTTCAGCGATGACGCAATGGTATACCCTGCAGGAGATCATCTGGCCCACGCCGGTGAAAGGAATAACGGTGAACGCCGGGGTGGCCTTTGATTGGGGCGACTTTGGCAGCAATACCGGCGGTATGCTGGGCGTGCAGTGGGATCTCGGATTGTAAGAGAGTATCGGGGCTGCAGCGATCCCGGCTGTAATACGTGCGGCCGCACGCCAGCAGCCCGTTTGGTGGCTGCATTAATTTTACGCCTATAAGATCAGCTTCGTGATCGTCGCATGCAGGTTCCGGAAAAGGAACGGTTTGTTCACATACACGGCCGCGCCTTTTTTCATCGCGAGGTTGATCTCGTCGATGGAGGTTTTCGCGGTGAGCATCAGCACGGGGATGTGCCGCAGCTCGTTGTCCTTTTTAAAGATCTCCAGCAGCTCGTACCCGTTAATGATGGGCATAAAAATGTCGCTGATCACAAGATCCGGCCGGTGCTGGCGGGCATGCTCCACGCCTTCTTCGCCGTTGCTGGCGGTAAGCACGTTAAATTCATGCAGCTCCAGCAAGGTTTTCAGCGTGTCGGTCAAAGCGGGTTTGTCTTCAATCAATAAGATGGTCCTGTTCATGCATACCTGAATGTAAGTGTGAATTTTGTGCCCTTGCCTTTTTCGCTGGTGACTTTTACCTCTCCCCCGTTCATCTCCGTAAATGTTTTTACGATAGCCAGTCCAAGACCCGTGCCATCTATTCCGTCCACATTGCTGCCACGGTAAAATGTGTTGAACAGGTGCGGAATGTCTTTTTGCGGGATGCCGATGCCGCTGTCGGACACGGAGATCACCAGTTTGCGGGCGTGATAATGCAGTTTCAGCTGCGGGTTTTCATGCGTGGAATACTTAAAGGCATTACTGATCAGGTTCGTCAGTATTTTGGACAGCTGTTCCTTGTCCGCCGGTATCTTGCGCGGCTCGCCGGTCACCTTCACTTCCAGCTTGCGCTCGTCCTTTCGTTCTGAAAAGTACTGGAACTTCAGGTAATCGACCACCTGTTCTACGTTCACCGGTGTTTTGTTCACTTCATAATTGTTGGAAACGATCTTGCTCAGCGTGAGTATCTCATCGAGCATGGTATTGAGGTTGAAGATCTCGTCGGAGATCTTCGCGATGTTCTGCCGGTAAAATGCGTTCATCATCCGGTCCATGCGGATGCGCGTTTCCAGCAGGTCTACCGCCGAAGCGATGGCGGCAAGCGGCGTCCGGAACTCGTGGGAGGTCATGGAAATAAAATTCGCTTTCATTTCCTGCAGGGTCCGCTCCTGCTCAAGATTGCGCAGCTGCATGCGGAGATGCTGCTCGCTGGCGGCCGTTTTGCCGATGGCCAGCACATATTCCTTACGCGCGATGCTGATGCTGCTGGGTGAAAAATCGATGCAGGTTTCTTCTTCCCCCTTGCCGGACGAAAGCATAAATTCTTCCCGGAAAGGAACGTCCAGGGTTTTGCCTGTCACCGACAGGCCGAGTTTGTCTATAGCCGCCTTGTTTGCTTTCTCAACGAGCCCTTCGGTGGGCTCTATGATCAGCACCGGTTCCTTGATCCCGTTGAGCAAGTGGGTTACCTTGATGTAATGTTGTGGCTTCATTTGTCTTCAAACTAGGTTTTCATCGCGCCCGGCAGCCGCAGCCGGAGGCCTGATATGGTTTTTAGCACATAGGCGTATGGATAAGCAAGATAGGAATTGCTTCCGGCACTTTAACAGGAATATGCCTGTTTTATTGCAAGTGTGGAAAAGTTCGCGGATACATAAAGCTACAACAAATATGTTTTTTCGGCATTACTTACTTAAGTAAGTAGCATCCGTATAGTTGTTATTAGATGCTTGTTAATAATTTAATGTTGTTTTTGAAACAATCGCAAAAAATTTGGAATTATATTTGATATAGAGACCCTTTATAGACCATATCGCATAATGTTACCCGTAATATGATATCGATCGGAATTATTGAAGACAATCATTTCCAGCTTAACAACTACAGGGAGTTCCTGGAAGACTTCCAGGAATGCAAAGTCGTTTTTGCATGCCGTTCCATGGAGGAGTTCAAAGCGTTACCGTATAAAGACCCGGATGTAAAAGCCATATTACTCGACATCTCGTTGCCCGGCGAATCAGGCATTTCGGGCATGGAAGAATTAAAGCGCATTTACCCGGACGCAAAGATCATCGTACTGTCCGGCCACGACGGCAAACAGTACGTGATCGAATCCATCATGAAAGGCGCGGCAGGTTATATCATCAAAACCAGCCGCCTCATGGAAATTTATCATTCCATCCTCGACGCCATCAACCAGGGCGGCACCCTTTCCCCCAAAGCCGCGCACCTGCTGATCGATCATGTCAGCAAAGATCCGCTGGAAGAAGTCAAAGACAAACTTACCAAACGCGAATACGAATTGCTGCATCTTCTCAAAGAAGGTTACACTTACAAGGAAATGGCTGAAAAGCTCTTTGTGACCGTGTTTACCGTCAATCAGCATTTAAAAAAAATTTACCAGATACTCAACGTTGCATCCAAAAGCGAGCTGTTCTCAAAGATATGGAGCAACAGCCTGCACTGACCCGCTACTTTAATGAGTAACGCGATCTCCGCATGTTCACCGATTAATACTATAGTGAGTAGTTTGGAAAAAATCCGTTCGGAGTAGTTTTGCAAGGTGACCATATCACATGTGTAATAACGAAACCCGAACAGATGCGAGAAAGACCGAAACCATACTTTAGAACGACCTTGTTGTGCGCCCTTATGGGATGTTTGTTCGCCTCCTGCGTCAACACGAAGAAAGCCGCCTACTTCAATAATCTGAACGACACCACGCTCACCGCAGCAAAGGTGAACTTCGAGCCGGTGATACAGAAGAACGACATCCTGCAGATCAACGTGAGCGCGATGAACCCGCAGGAAGCGATGATGTACAACCTGCCCAACACGTATTCGCCCGGCGCCGCTCCGTCAACGATAGGCAACGTGGCCATACAACCCGGCACCGGCAACCCCGTGGCCGGTTACCTGGTGGACCAGAAGGGCCAGATCAGCTTCCCCGTGCTCGGCCGCATCAAAGCGGAAGGGCTCACCAAAGCCGCGCTCACCGACACCATCCGCAACCAGCTTACAGACCGCAAGCTGCTGGTGGACCCGGTGGTGAGCATCCGCTTCCTGAACTACCGTGTAACGGTGCTCGGCGAAGTGGCGCGCCCTACGGTCGTAAACGTGTCCAGCGAAAAGATATCCATCCTCGAAGCCTTGGGCATGGCGGGCGACATCACCATCTACGGCAAAAAAGACAATGTATTGCTGATCCGCGAGCAGGACGGCGTGCGCACCATGCACCGGCTCAATCTCAACGATGCCGCCGCGCTGGGCTCCCCGTTCTTTTACCTGAAGCCGAACGATATCGTCTATGTAGAACCCTCCAAAGCGAAAGTAGCCACCACCAGCAAAGCCAATACGGTAGTGCCGATCGTGCTGAGCGCCCTGAGCCTCGTCGTGATCCTGGTGGACAGGCTTGTTGTGAACAATTAATGCGAGAGACATGAACAACAACAATGTGCATATCACAAGGCCCAACGGCCAGCAACCCGGCATTCAGAAACGCATGCAGCCGCAGGAGCAGGTAGACCTGCTGGCGCTCATCAGGTACCGTTATTTGTCGCACTGGCCGCTGTTCGTGATCGCCATCATTGTTGCCGTGGCGGCCGCCTTTGCATACCTCCGCTATGCGCCGCCCGTTTACAAAATATCTTCCACCCTGCTCGTAAAAGAAGAGTCCAAACAGCTCGGCGGCGAGCAGGACCTGCTGGCAAGCCTCGACCTCTTTGGTTCCGACAAGAACATCGAGAACGAGATGCAGATACTCAGCTCCCGCACGCTCGCCGGCCAGGTAGCGCGCAACCTGCAGCTGTACGGCGAAATGTATGAGGAAGGCCAGCTGCGCGACGTGCTCAGCTATAAATACGCTCCGCTCGAATTTATTTTCCTGGAACCGGAAAAAATACCCGAAGGCACGGCAGAAAAAGTAGACGTGCATTACGATTCCGCCCGGCGCACCGTACTGCTCGACCATACCGCCTTCCCCGTATTCGACACCGTCAACACACGCTGGGGCCGCATGGTGATAAAACCCAGGCCCGGCACACATGTTCCCAAACACCGCCTCTATTTGCAGATCAGCGGTGAAAAGAAGACCGCGCAAAACCTGCTGAACAACCTGCAGGTATCGCCCGTTTCAAAAATGGCGACGGTGATCAAGCTGGATTACAGCGATGTAAGCCCCGCCCGCGGCGAAGCCGTGGTGAACGAACTGATACGCGTATATAACAACGCCGCCATTGAAGACAAGAACCGCGTGGCCGCCAGCACCATGAGCTTCGTGGAAGAGCGCCTGCGCATCGTGACCAAAGAGCTGAACCAGGTGGAAAGAGACGTTGAACGCTTCAAGACCGCGGCCGGCATTGTGGACATCAGCGAGCAAAGTAAAATGTTCCTCGCCAGCGTGCAGGAAAACGATACGAAGCTGAACGAGGCCAACATGCAGCTGTCCGTGCTCGAAAGCATCGAAAAATATGTGAGCGGCACAACCGACGGCGTGAACGTGGTGCCCGCCACGCTCGGCCTTACCGATCCCGTGCTGCTGGAGCTGATCGCCAAGCTGAACGAAGCGCAGATGGAGCGGGTGAAGCTGCGGAAGACCACCGCAGAGAACAGCCCGGTGCTCACCGCGCTGGACCGGCAGATCGCCAAGCTGAAACCCGCCGTGCTGGAAAACATCCATAGCCTCCGCGCCAACCTCGAAGCCGGCAAGGATAAGCTCGAAACCGCCAACGGCCGCTTTATGGGCATGCTGCATAGCGTGCCGGGCAAAGAAAGGGCGCTGCTGGAAGTAAGCCGCCAGCAGATCATCAAAAACAATATTTACACTTTCCTGCTGCAAAAGCGGGAAGAGACCGCGCTGGCCTACGCCGCCGCGATATCGGACAGCCGGGTGGTAGACGCCGCGCAGTCCGCCGCCTTGCCATTCAGCCCGAAACGCATGACCGTGCTGGCGCTGGCGATCGGTCTTGGCGTGGCTTTCGTAGCAGGCATCATCACCATCAAAGACCTGATGAACCGCGAGATCGAGCAACGCGCCGATATCGAAAAAGCCACCGACGCGCCGATCGTGGCCGAGATCATGCACGACGACAACAAGGAATCCGTGGTGATAGCCGATGGCAAACGAAGCCTCGTGGCGGAACAGTTCCGTTCGCTGCGTACCTCGCTCTCCTATCTCGGCCTGAACGGCGACAACAAAACGCTGCTCATCACTTCGTCGATTTCCGGGGAAGGCAAAAGCTTTATTTCCATCAACCTTGCCATCAGCCTTTCGCTTATCCGCAAAAAAGTAGTGCTGCTGGAATTTGACCTACGCAAGCCGATGATCAGCAAAATGCTGGGCATCCCGCGTGAGCCGGGCATTACGAACTTTCTCGTGGGCAAAACGGGGCTGCCCGAAATGCTGCGCCCCGTGCCCGGCAACGACCACCTGTTCATCCTCCCCGCCGGCGTCATCCCGCCAAACCCGACGGAGTTGATACTGAGCGGCCGTTTGCAGGAATTGCTCACCAGCCTGAAAACGATGTTCGATTACGTGATCATCGATACCGCGCCGGTAGGCATCGTAACGGACGCACGGCTGCTGGCGCCGTTTACCGACGCCACGCTATACGTGGTACGCCAGCACGTAACGCCCAGGCTGCACCTGAAGATGATCGACGAGCTGTACCGCAACCGCGAGGCCGGTAAAGTGAACATCGTGTTCAACGGCGTGAAGCCGCGCGGCGTGAATACGCATGGCTACGGCTATGGTTACGTGGAAGACCTGAACAAACAACAGCAGAAAAAACGTTTCATCCGGAACATTTTCAAAGTATAAACCCGCAGGCGAACCGGGCAATCCCCGGCCCGCCTGCGTTCAGACATATTAAACGTGTATAAGAATTATTGAAAAACCGAATAAGAAAACCGGCAGTCCATGTGACTGAGGTGGCGAAGCCATGCCCAACTAACCCGCCCGCCTTTAACGTTCCGCTTTATGAAAACCGAAAGACGATCCGTTAACCAGAAAAAAAAATTAACCGTATGCAACACGAAACAAATTCCTGGTACGCTGTTTATACCAAACCGCGAGGGGAAAAGAAAGTAGCCGCCA
>JBQCFV010000878.1:0-2835 GCA_051958695.1 Chitinophaga sp.
CACCCGATTGCCTTTGCTTTACATCGGTATACCGATGATCTCCGCTTTGTCCACCGCGCACGGTTTTCTTCCCCCGCACCCTTCCCCCACCGCACTTTGCCAGCAGCTGGGAGCGGACCTTGGCAAAACGCTGGTGTACGGGCTTATCCTCGCAGTGCCGACCATCGCGCTGGCCGGGCCTTTGTTCGGCAGCACGCTTAAAAAAATAAACGTCACCCCGGGGCAGGGCATGTTCAATATCCACCAGCGCGAAGCGCACGAGCTGCCCGGGCTCGGCATCAGCCTGGCCACCGCCATGCTTCCACTCATCCTGCTTACCCTCACCACTGCGCTCGACCCCGTACTGCAGGACGGCAGCGCGTTCAAACGGTTCATCGCCATCATCGGCGACCCGAACATCGCCATGCTGCTGTCCGTGCTCGTGGCGGCGTATTTCCTCGGTCTCCGCCGCGGGCAAACGATGAAGCAGGTGATGAAATCCATGGAGAACGCATTCAAGGAAGTGGCTCCCATCATGCTCATCATCGCAGGCTCCGGCGTGTTCATGCAGGTGATCAGGGACGGCGGCATCAATACATATATCGGGCAGTCGCTGAGCCACTTGCCGGTATCGCCGCTGGTGCTCGGCTGGATCATCGCCGCCACTATCCGCGTATGCGTAGGGTCCGCTACGGTAGCAGGACTTACCACCGTGGGCATTTTGCTGCCGCTGATCCAGCAGCAAACGGTGCATCCCGAGCTGATGGTACTGTCCATCGGCGCCGGCAGCCTGATGTTCTCGCATGTGAACGACGGCGGTTTCTGGCTGTTCAAGGAGTATTTCAACCTCAGCCTGAAGCAGACCTTCGCTACCTGGTCCGTCATGGAAACCATCGTATCGCTCAGCGGGCTCGGCGGCGTGCTGGTGCTGCAGCATTTTGTGTGATTACTTCAATTTATTGGATACCTTTAAAATAAAATTCGTGATGAACGCAGCAGCCAATTTTGAATCGCTCGGACTTCAGCTTCCTCCCGCACCTGCGCCCAAAGGGGTTTACAAACCATTACTGATCGTAGATAAATTCGTGTACGTGTCCGGCCACGGCCCCGTATTGCCTGACGGCTCGCTGCTGAACGGCAAGGCAGGTATCGACGTAAATGCCGACGGCGCCAAGCTCGCCGCGCAGCAGGTGGGGCTCACCATCCTGTCCACGCTCGTTGCGCAGCTCGGCAGCCTCAACAAGATCAAACGGGTGATAAAAGTACTGGGCATGGTGAACGCTACGCCGGATTTCGGTAAACATCCCTACGTGATCAACGGCTGCAGCGAGCTGTTCGTAAAAATATGGGGGGCCGATAACGGCGTGGGCGTAAGAAGCGCCGTGGGCATGGGTTCGCTGCCGGACAACATCACGGTGGAGATCGAAGCTGTTTTTGAACTGGAAGACTGACGCACATGCAACCTGACTATCGCAACAACATCGCATCGCCGGCGCTGCTGGTATTCAAAGAAGAGATCGCGCGCAACATCGACAAAATGATCGCGATGGCCGGAGTGCCGGAAAGGCTCATCCCCCACGTGAAAACCCATAAAATGGCGCCCGTTGTGCAAATGCAGCTGGCCAAAGGCATTACGCGGTTCAAATGCGCTACCTACGCCGAAGCCCTGATGCTTGCGGAAGCCGGCGCCAGAGACATCGTGATCGCGTACCAGCTGAACTCACCAGTGGCCGAAGCCTACGCGGCGCTCACACAACGTTTCCCCAACACCTCGTTCGCTTCGCTGGTAGATAACATCGGCTCCGCCGAACTCATCGACCGCATCTTTGCAAACATCAACGCCAAAGCCGGCGTATACATTGATATAGACAACGGCATGCACCGCACGGGCATTGCGCCGGACAAGGCCTTTGCGCTGTACGAACAGCTGCGTCAGCTTCCGTATGTGTTCTGCCGCGGCCTGCACGTGTACGACGGTCATATCCGCGAAGCCGACCTCGCCAAACGCAGCGCGCAATGCGACGAAGCGTTCGCACCCGTGACCGCGCTCGCCGAAAAAATGGAATACCCCGAGATCATCGCGGGCGGCACGCCTACCTTCCCCGTACACGCGCGCCGCAGCGGCGTAATGCTCAGCCCCGGCACCTGCCTGCTCTGGGACGAAGGTTACGCCACCGGCCTGCCCGAACAGGATTTTGTTCCAGCCGCGCTGCTGCTCGCCCGTGTGCTTTCAAAACCCATGGAAGGCCATGTAACGCTGGACCTCGGGCACAAAGCCGTGTCCGCCGAAAATCCCATCAACAAACGCGTGTTCTTTCATGAGCTGCCGGCGTACGAAGTAATTTCGCAAAGCGAGGAGCACCTGGTGGTGAAAACACCGCATGCCGATCAACTAAAAGTGGGCGACGTGCTGATCGGCACGCCCTGGCATGTTTGCCCCACCGTGGCGTTGTACAACGAAGCGCAGGTGATAGAGAACGGCGCCCATACCGGCGCCTGGGCCATCGCGCGCGGCAGGAAGACCGGGTGAGCGCGGGAAAGTCTTCTTCCCGGGTTGGCATCCGGGCAAAGAGAACGGGGCGAACGCGCTTCAATGCATTATTGACTTCCTTCCTCCTGGTGTACATGTCGGCCAGAAGAACCGGGCGAATGCACTTCATTGCAGGTTTACATGCCCGCCGGAGGACCGGACAAATGTGCTTCGCATCATCAGGCAGCATCTTTCCGCCCGGGCGCGGACGTGCAGGAAAAAACAATTCGGGATAATACATCTTTCAACACCTGATAACAATGCAATCTTTCATTTTCGACGCGCACCTCGACCTTAGCATGAACGCCCTGGAGTGGAACCGCGAC
>JBQCFV010000879.1:0-3673 GCA_051958695.1 Chitinophaga sp.
CTCGAGGCGGAAATAATTGTCGTCGTTGTCGTATGCAAAAGCGGCGCCCAGCTTTTCAAAGCCGATCACATGCGTGTCCAGCCTGCGGCGGCCGATCTTGTCGCCGCCGGGTTTGGGGATGTAGGCTTTGCCGAACCTGGCGAGCAGGGGGCCCGCCATCATCACGGAGCCGCGCAGGCGGCCGGATTTCTTTTTGAACTCGGCGCTTTCGAGGTATACAAAATCGATATCGTCTGCCTGGAACTCGCAGGTGGCGCGGTCTGTACGGTTCACTTTCACGCCGATGTCTCCCAGCAGCTCTATCAGCAGGTTCACGTCCAGGATGTCCGGGATATTGCCGATGGTTACTTTTTCGGGGGTTAAAAGTACCGCGCTGATGATCTGTAATGCTTCGTTCTTGGCTCCCTGCGGTATAATTTCTCCTTTCAGACGGTTGCCGCCTCTTACTTCGAAAGCACTGCTCACTTGTTCCTGTTTTTGTTGTGTTTGTTGTGTTTATTGCTTTTGCCGGAGTTCTGCTTGAATTTGTTCTGCTGGTACGCTTTGCGTTTCTGGCTGCCGCCCTGGCCGCTGTTGGCCCTGAACTGGTCCGCCGCCACGCTGTTGAACGAAGGGATGTTCGTGGCGGGCGCGCCGATGCTTAAGCCGGGCTGGTATTGCAGCTTTCCGCCGGTGATGGCGGCCAGCTCGCCTTTGATGGCGTCGTCGTGCACGCTTTCCTTATGCCAGTTGCTGTAAGCCAGCTTCATGTAATTGCCGATCACTTGGGTGAACCCTTCTTTCATTTCGGGGTTCTCCTCGTTCACCGCTTTATCGATCACCATTTCGAGGTTTTTGCCGAAGTGGCGGTTGCGCGGGTACTTTTTCGGGTAAGGCAGCCTGTCCGGCCTGGCGCGCAGCGTTTCGCGGGTAGGGATTGGGTAGGGAGAATCCACGTCGAGCTTGAAGTCGGACACGAGGAACAGGTGGTCCCACAATTTATGCCTGAAATCCTCCACGTTGCGGAGGTGCGGCTGCAGGGTGCCCATCAGCTCTATCACGGCCATTACCTGCTGCTGGCGGTGCTGGCGGTCCTTAATGGTAAGGATGTATTCGATCATCCGCTGTACGTTCCGGCCATACTCTCGCATGATCAGATGGTTGCGGGCGGTATTATATTCCATTGCTGTAATTTAAAAATCCGTAAAAAATTTGATTGATTACCAGCCGTTCATCCGCGAAGTAACAAAATTTATACCCGGGTGCGGAGCGGCTTAGGGTGAAGTCAAGCTCATGCAATATTAGTGAAAAATATTTATGCTGCATCCGGCAGCGCGCGATTCCTTACTTTTACGGCATGAATCTTTCGCTGACCGGTAAAACCGCCGTGGTGTGCGGGGCTTCCCAGGGCCTTGGGCTGGCTTCCGCCAAAGAGCTCGCCCTGCTGGGCGCGTCCTGCATTCTGCTTGCCCGCAACGAACAAAGCCTGGCCGCCGCCACGGCCTCGCTGGACATATCGCAGGGCCAGCGCCACAACTATTTCGTGGCCGACTTCAACAAGCCGGAAAAGCTGAAAGCCACCATCAACGCCATCGTGGACGAGCAGATCGTGCACATCCTCGTGAACAATACCGGCGGCCCTTCCGGCGGCCCCATCCTGGCGGCCGAAGGCGGCGCTTTCCTCCAGGCTTTTGAAATGCACGTGGTTTGCAACCAGCTACTGGCGCAGGCCGTGGTGCCCGGTATGAAGGCCAGCGGCTACGGCAGGCTCATCCAAATAATATCCACTTCGGTAAAAGCGCCCATCAAAAACCTCGGCGTGAGCAACACCATCCGCGCGGCGGTGGCCAACTGGGCCAAGTCGATGGCGAACGAGCTGGCGCCTTTCGGCATCACCGTCAACAATGTGCTGCCCGGCTCCATGACCACCGAGCGGCTGCGCAGCATCTTCAAAGCCAACGCTTCCATGCGCGGCATTCCCGAGGAAACCGTCGCGGAAGAATGGCGGCTGGAAATACCCATGCAGCGTTTTGGCGAACCCGCTGAATTTGGCGCGGCGGTCGCCTTCCTGGCCTCTCCCGCCGCTTCCTACATCACCGGCATCAACCTCCCGGTAGACGGCGGCAAAACTCCTTCCCTCTAAATTTCACCCGCCACATGAATATCTGGAAGAACATCATCAAAAGCCCGACCTGAGCACCCGTCCGTTATTTATTGTATTGAACGGCCCTGAAGGGCCTATTGTATCACCTTACCCATTACTTTACTCACATGACGAACACGAATGTGCAATACGGCGAGTACCTGCAGCTCGACGCCATACTCAACGCCCAGTTCCCGGAAAGCGACAAACACCAGCTTCCCGCGCACGACGAAATGCTTTTTATCATCATCCACCAGGCGTATGAGCTCTGGTTCAAACAACTTTTATACGAAGTGGAATCCGTGGCGGCCATTATGGACCGGCCCGCGGTGAACGACAATTCCCCCGAGCTGCAAACCGTGGTGCACCGGCTTTCGCGGATGGTGACCATCCTGAAGCTGCTGGTGCAGCAGATAGACGTGATGGAAACGATGACGCCGATGGACTTCCTCGACTTCCGCGATATGCTGCGGCCCGCGTCCGGTTTCCAGAGCTGGCAGTTCAAAACGCTGGAAGCCAGGCTGGGCCTGCAATTCCAGCACCGCTTCGGACAGGAGTATTATATTTCGCAGCTCAAGCAGGACAAAATCGACGTCATCCGCAAGGCGGAGACCGAAAAAAGCGTGCTCACGCTGCTGAACGAATGGCTGGAAAGAATGCCGTTCTTCGACGAGCCCGGCAACTGGGCCAACTATCAGCCCATGACCAGCGTCACGCCGGGGGCGGAACATATTTTCTGGCAGGATTACCGGCAGCTGTACAGCGGCGGCCTGGCGGAAGCGGAAAAAAACAACCGCGAATATTTTGACAAGGTGTTTTCAGACGGCAATGCCGGCGGCGAAAGGCATCTTTCCCCAAAAGCCAGCCGCGCCGCGCTGTTCATCATGCTGTACCGCGGCTATCCCTTGCTGCAGCTGCCTTTCCAGGTGCTGAGCAGCCTGCTGGAAATAGACGAGCAGATGAGTACCTGGCGCTACCGGCATATGAGCATGGTGCACCGGATGATCGGCTCGCGCATCGGCACGGGCGGCAGCACCGGGAAGGATTACCTGAAAGGCGCGCTGGACAAACATTTTATATTCGCGGACATTGCGCGGCTCACGAGCTTCCTGATAGAACGGAGAAAGCTGCCGGCGCTCAGCCACGAAATGGGGCAGCGGCTCGGGTTCCGTTAAAAACGGCGCCCGGCATATACGGACTGCCCGGCAACGCAGCGCCGGCCTGTATACGCCCGCCCGCAAATGGTGCTCCTGCATATACAGGCACGCCCAGAAACGACAAAAAGGGTGGCGGTAACCGCCATCCTTTTTGCCTGTGCTCATAACCGTGGAAAACCGTACCTGTTACTCAACTACATTGATGGTACGCGTAAAGCTTTCTTCAAGCGAAATGAATGTTTCGGTGCGCTCGATCCCTTTGATCTTCTGCAGTTCGTCGTGCAGCACACGGCGAAGCGAGGTAATGTCTTTACAAATGATCTCCGCGAACATGCTGTAGCTGCCGGTAGTATAATTGAGCCTGACGATCTCCGGCATTTTGCGCAATTCCTTG
>JBQCFV010000880.1:0-7330 GCA_051958695.1 Chitinophaga sp.
AGCGTCGCGATCAGCTTCTCGTTCAACGCCACATAATCATCATTTTTCGCCTCTTTCGCCAGCGCAATAGATTTCTCGGCAGTCGCTTTCGCGGCGGCCTTGTCACCGGCTTTCGCCTCGATCTTCGCTTTCCAGTGGAACATCCAGTATGCCTTCTCGCTACCGGGCTGCTCCGTGGCTTTGGTGATATATTCGCGGGCAGCCTTTATATCGCGGTTGGTATCGAAATAATATACGGCGGCCTGGAAATACGGTTTTTTGTCGGTCTTCATCGCCGAATCAAGGGAGGCTATGATCTTGCCGTCGATGTCGGCGGTGATCTCGATGGGGATCAGCGTACGGTCCCAGCTGATCATCATGGTCATGGCGGACGGCCTTACGTTCTCGAACAGGATCATGAACGATTCGATAGGGAAGGGCAGCTCTTCTGTTTCCGCCTGGAAACGGGCTACGTCGTCCTCTTTTTTATAACCCTGGATGCCCCAGTTCTTCAAACCTTTGTTGAGCACGATCTCCCAGCCGTCCGGCGAGGGAACGCCGTAGAGCGCGTATTCGCCTGCGGCCACGGGCGTGCCGTTCAGCTTCACGTCTTCCCCGAATTTGATGCGGGTGGCGTTGTTGGCGCCCATGCGCCAGATCTTGCCGTAAGGCACCAGGTCGCCCATAATGGTGCGGCCTTTGGCGAGCGGGCGGGAATAGGTGACTTCAACGGAAGACAGGGCAAAGTCCTGTTTGATGGTCTGGGTGGGGCTGGGCGCGGGCATTTTTATGCCCTGCGCCTGGGCTGCGCCGGCCGTGATCACGCAGAGCGCGGCGGCGGACAGGAACGCGGATAGTTGCTTCATGGTTCGCATAATTTTGTTGTTGGAAAATAGCAATGCAATTTATGCCGGTTTTGCCGGATACGATCAGCTGGCCGTCATTAATTTTTTGAAAGGAAAAAGAAGCGCCTGCCGGTTATTCGATGAGGCCGTTGCGGAATGCGTACAGCACCAGCCCGACGGTGTTCTTCACGCTCAGCTTTTCCAGCAGCTTCTGGCGAAGACCCTCCACGGTGCGGGAGCTGAGAAAGATCTGGTCGGCTATTTCCTGGGTGGTGTATTCGTTGCAGATGAGCTTGAGCACTTCCAGCTCGCGGTCGCTCAGCTGCACTTCGTTCTTGAAAGTAGGTTTGAACTGCTGCTTGTTCTTGTGCAGCACTTTTTTGAGCAGGGCGAGGTTAACGTTCTCGTTGAAATAAAAACCCTTGTCGAAAGTAGTGCAGATGGCCTCGTAGATCTCTTCGGGCTCGCTGTTTTTGAGAAGGTACGCGTTGGCGCCGTTTTCCACGAGATGGACAATAAAGTTGTCGTCTTCGTACATGGTGAGGATGATCACTTTCACCTGCGGGTACTTTTCCTTAACCTTCACGGTAGCCTGGATGCCGTCCATTTTGGGCATTTTCAGGTCCATGAGGATCACGTCAGGCTGCTGCTCCTGCATGATCTGCAGCAGGTGCTCGCCGTCCTCCGCTTCAAAAACGACGTTGATGTTTTCATACGGGGTCAGCGTATTGATCACCCCGCTGCGGAATATCTTGTGGTCGTCTGCGATCGCAACCCTGATTCGCGGCAACATAATGGTTATATATTTTGCTTAAACAAGAGGCTGATAATTCTCCACCGTGATCTCGGCGATAGTGCCGGCAGGTGAATTCTTCACAAAGGTGATGTTTCCCCCGATAATATTCAAACGGCTTTCGATATTTTTTAGGCCCAGGTGCCCGGTCTTTTTCCTCGATTCCTCATATTTGTCGATAAGCTGGCCGTTGCCGTCGTCTTCCACCCGGATGGTGAGCAGGGTGGGGGTGCTCTGGTAGGAAATGCGCACGTTGCGCGCTTCGGCGTGCTTGAGGATGTTGTTCATCAGCTCCTGCACCACGCGGTACACGTTCAGCGCCTTTTCCCGGTCTACCTTGTAGGTGGTGCCGTCCGTCCGGAAAGAGATCAGTATCTCCCGGTTCTTGTTCATCAGGCTGGAAAAGGAATCCAGCGCGTGGCTGAGACCGAGGTTCTCCAGCGTGGTAGGGTGCAGGCTTTGGGAGATGAACCGTAGCTGCTGGATGATCGAGTCCGCAAATTCCTTCGTTTCCTTGATCTTTTCCTTCTCCCCGTTGCCGGCCAATTGCTGCAGATGATTGAGCGAGAGCTTGAGTACGGACAGCTGGGCGCCCACTTCGTCATGCAGGTCCTCCGCGATCCTTTTGCGCTCTATTTCCTGCCCCTGCAGCACGGCCACGAGGCGTTCCTTCTGCAGTTGAAGGTCCTTGTCCTTGAGAATGAGCTTGTACTGCACTACCTGTTTCTGCTGCACCACCACCATGATGACCACGAAGATGCCGAGCATCAGCATCACGATGGTACCGATCAATATTAACTGCAACGACGTATTCATGGCCTGGCTTTTTTTATCTTTTGAAGCCCAATATAAAAAAGAAAGACCTGAATTATGCCTGCGATCCATGTAAGGGCGGCCGTAATGCGGTACATATTGACGAGCACTTCCTTCGGCCCCGCCCGCTGGATCATGTTAAAGGAAAGGTTGAGCATGAAGGAGCAGCACATTTCCACGAAAAGACCGGCATTGAACCAGAACACCGGCAGCGAAATGATAAGGATGGATTTTTCGATAAGGTTTTCGTCCCGCATGAGCTGGAGAAAAAAGAGGATCGCATATACGATCAGTACAAAGGTGCGTATAGAGATAAATATGGAGTTGAATTTGAGGTAACCTTCCAGCACCGTGATGTCTGCCGCGAATATGACGGTGCATACGACGAGGAGCGCACGGATGATCTGGTGGACTTTAGGGTTTTTGAGGACCTTTAGATAGAAGAGCGAGAGAATGTAGAACTGGACCAGCATCATACAGGAAATGAAAGCCATGTTGTTGCCGAAGGCCCGCGCCAGCACTTCGCATCCAAAACCGTAAAACACGGCGGAGATCAGGTAGATGTATATCAGGCGTTGTTCTTTATTGAACAGTTTGGAGTTTATTGCAAAGGGGATCAGAAGCAGGGCTTCGATCCCCAACATGCAATACCAAAAAATGTGATGAAGCAGCACTTAGTAGTCTTTATCCGTTATCTGAATTCAAGGGGTTTGCCTTCGGGCAATCGTAAGGGCAATAGGTGTCGGTGCCGAGGATGTCCTGGGGAGCTTCACCGTCTTTTTCCAGGTGCTGCGTAGCGGAAGGGATAATGTCGTTGCCTTCATCGTCCGCGGCCACCAGGATGAATTTTTTGTCCCGTTTGCCGTCGCCGTCAATATCCAGCCCGTAATAAATGCGGATGCCGGAAGCGGTAGGTTTGTTTGCCAGCAGCTCCTGGATCTTGTCGATACCGAAGAAGCCGGACAGGATGGGATCTTTGTGCTTTTTGCGATCGACCTGGTCGATGCGGTAAGCCTGCGTTTGTTTCGCGCCGTTCAGCAGGGAGAGGAATTTCCCGGCGCTTTTGGAGAACTTCATAGACATGTGTTGCTTTTTTAAGAGTTAGTTAGAAAATGTCGCCGGTAAAATTATTACAAAATCCCACTTTTCAAAGCCCGGCCATTTGCTCTTCCATACGTGAAAATCTTCCCCACGGAGCGATCCGGTGTGCGCCCACTGCGGATTTCATACGGTTCATACCCACGTTTGGGGATGCCTGTTTGCGCGTTTTCCCGGAGAAAATGCGTATAAGTACGCATTCTCATTTATGGGGATTGAACGCTTGATTCGGACCGCTTTCTTGCTAAACTTTGCAGGAGTGAACATGATGACGTTGGCCTTTCTACCATCGTTTGTTTCGTTAGTGTATGCAGAGGGCAGGCCGGTGGCCCGGATACCGGCAAGTATGGATTAGACGTGAGAACGACAGAACGTTACCCCAATTTATTTGAACCAAATTGTGATCGCTATGAGTTACCTGTTGATCGGAAACATCTCTGCGCTGATTTGTGAAGAGTGTATAGAACCGCTTGCCAACGCCCGCATCCGGATCTATCTTCCGGCTACGCCTTACGGCGCGGAAGAGCTGGCGCGCGGTATTTTTAAAGATTTAAGGCTGCTGTCCGAAAGGGACGTGCAGGCCAAGGACGAGCGCCTGCTGGCCGAATCCCGGCTGGACGAGCGGGGGAATTTCAGCATTGGCTGGGAAGACCTGCACCTGTTTACCGAACCGCTGGAAATGGACATCTGCCTGAACAACGTTCCGGGCATGGACCAGGGCCGGCAGGAATGGCTGCAGTACCATCTCAGCACGTTTGTGCCGCACTGGAAACGGTCGCGGGAAAAATATGTGGCCGCATTCGCCTACGTGGTGCCTTCCGAAAAATGGTCGGCCATCCGCCGTGAATTTAACGCATGGGCCCTCGCCGGCACCGTCAGGCATTTTGAAACGCATGAAGTGCTGCGCGGCGTAAGGGTGGAAGCGTACAACGCGCTTAGCAAAAAGCCGCTGGCCTTTGCCGTCACCGGCGAGAACGGGCGTTACCGGATGTATTTCAGCCGCCCCGGCGGTAAATCCGGCCCGGACGTATATTTCAAGGTATACGGCAACCACGGCCTCATCTGGAGCGAAGACCCGGAGAACGCGCTGCAGCCGGAAAGACAGCAGATAGCGCATTGCGCGAAGATCAATCTCGCCGTAGTGCCCGCCGCCGGCGAAAAAAAAGCGGCCCGGCTCACCGGATGGATCAGTGATTTTATCAGTAGTAAAAGCACAAAAAGTCATTATAAAGACCGGTACGTGATGTACTAGTCCTCCAATGTTGGATATACCCCAATTCTACAACAGCTGCCCACTCTCAGCCAAGCCTCCGGGCAGCTGTTTTTCTTTCCTTCCGCCCGCCTCCGCCGGAGGTTCTTCAAGATCGCTGTTTTAGAAGCCTGACAGGCGCTGTTGCCCTGTACCGCGCAGATACCGGCCATTCAATTGTAGCCGGATTGCGTTCGTCTGCGCACGCTGATGTCTCAGAAACCCGGATGGTACTGCTGCAGCATATCGCGCAGGTATTCCCGGTTCAGATGGGTATCGATCTCGGTGGTGGTGATGCTTTCGTGCCCGAGCATTTCCTGCACGGCCACCAGGTCCGCGCCGCCTTCCACGAGGTGCGTGGCGAAAGAATGCCGGAAGGTATGCGGTGAAATGGTTTTATTGATCTGCGCTTTTGCGGCCAGGTCCTTGATCATCAAAAAGATCATCACGCGGCTGAGCGCGGCGCCCCGGCGGTTGAGGAACAGGATGTCCTCATGCCCCTTTTTGACGGCCATCTGCCTGCGCGTGCCTTCGTAATACAGCGATATATATTTAATGGCGGTGCTGCCGATAGGGATCAGCCTTTCCTTGTCGCCTTTACCGATCACGCGGATGAAGCCCTCGTCAAAATAAAGATGGGAAATCTGCAGGCTGATGGCTTCGCTCACGCGCAGGCCGCAGCTGTACCTGGTTTCGAGGATGGCCTTGTTGCGGTGCCCTTCGGGCTTGCTCAGATCGATGCCGCCGATGAGCCGCTCTATTTCTTCAAAACTGAGAAAGTCCGGCAGCTTGCGGCGCACTTTGGGCGCTTCCAGCAGCTGCGAAGGGTCCGCCTTGATCATGTCCTGCAACAAAAGAAAACGGAAGAACATCCGGATGCCGGAGATGATCCGGCTCTGCGAAGTGGCGGTCATGCCCAGCGAAGCCACCCAGCGCACGCAGCCCTGCAGCTCTTCCAGCGTCACCTCTTCCGGGGCCAGCGGTTTGTTTTCCATCACAAGGTAACGGGTAAGCACCTGCACGTCCCGCTCGTATGCCTCGATGGTATTGGCGGACAGGGAGCGTTCCAGCCTGAGGTGTATCTTGAATCCGTTGATCGCAGCTTCCCACATGGCCGCAAGATAATGCAATACGCCATATTAAGTATTATCGACATTGAAGCCGGGAACGGGCCCGCCACAAATAGTGTACCCGTTACACCACGGATATATTGTATTAAACAATTGTATCATGAATGTGGATATTTTTGCACAAAATGACCAGGAACACTGGCTTGTTTGAATATATTTTAGAATTTGCTTGTAATATTTAGAAATAAACAAAGAAAAAACAGGTTTCTTTTACTACTTTTATGCCCGCTGATTTTTAGCATTAATGTTATATTGACTGCCAAACCAACGTTATGTCGGATTCGCTAAAAAGGATACAAAAGCTGTTAGTAGCTAACCGCGGCGAGATAGCCGTGCGGATTTTAAGAGCAGCCTCGGAATTAAGGATAAGGACCGTGGCGATCTTCACTTATGAAGACCGTTATTCCCTCCATCGTTACAAGGCGGATGAAGCTTACCAGATCGGAAAAGACGACGAGCCCCTGAAGCCGTACCTGGACATTGAAGGCATTATTCACCTCGCAAAAAGCCAGCAGGTGGATGCCATTCATCCCGGTTACGGGTTTCTCAGCGAGAACATGCATTTTGCGCGCAGGTGCAAGGAAGAAGGCATTATTTTCGTTGGTCCCGACCATGAAGTGATGGCCCAGCTGGGCGACAAGGTGGCTGCCAAAACCCTTGCCCGCAAAGTAAACGTGCCCCTCATCGAAGACAGCCAGGAAAAGCTGACCGATGTAGACACCGTAAAGAGAGAGGCCAAACGCATCGGCCTGCCCGTGATACTCAAAGCCGCAGCAGGCGGCGGCGGACGCGGCATGCGCGTGGTGCGCGACGAAAGCCAGCTGGAAAAATCCTTTCTCGAAGCCCGCAGCGAAGCCGGTAAAGCCTTCGGCGACGATACCATCTTCATCGAAAAATTCATCGAAGAGCCCAAGCACATCGAAGTGCAGCTGATGGGCGACAACCACGGCAACATCGTGCATCTCTACGAGCGCGACTGTTCCGTGCAGCGCCGTTTCCAAAAAGTGGTGGAGATCGCGCCCTCGCCGAACCTGCCGCTCGAGACCCGCAACGAAATTTACGGATATGCGCTGGCGTTAGCCCGCGAAGTAAAATATAATAACGTAGGTACCGTGGAGTTCCTGGTAGACCGGCAGAACAAGGTCTACTTCATCGAAGTGAACCCCCGCATCCAGGTGGAGCATACGGTAACGGAAGAAGTGACCGGCATCGACATCGTGCGCTCGCAGATACTGATCGCCAAAGGCCATCATTTGTCCGACCCCGAGATCTTCCTCAAAAGCCAGGACGATGTGCGCCTGAACGGTTTCGCCATCCAGTGCCGCGTTACAACGGAAGACCCGGAAAACAATTTCACGCCCGACTACGGCACCGTGATCGCCTACCGCAACGCCGGCGGCTTCGGCATCCGGCTCGACGAAGG
>JBQCFV010000881.1:0-2214 GCA_051958695.1 Chitinophaga sp.
CGTGCTGCTCACCTGCCGCAGGAATATCAGGGTGGAGACGATTGAAATGGTCTGAGCGGGCAACGAAGGAAACATATAGAAATCAGGGGTTGCACCGCTTGGAACGGCCTGGACGGGCATATACCGGTCAGCGGTTGAACCGCCTGGCGCAACCGGACACGCTACGGGAAAAAAAGCATAATTTTCCATACAAATCATCCGCATATGCCTGACAAAATCCGCGTGATCGTTACCGGCGCTACCGGCATGGTAGGGGAAGGGGTGCTTCACGAATGCCTGCAGCACCCGGCGGTGGAATCGGTACTGATCATCAACCGCAAACCTTCCGGTTTCAGCCATCCGAAGCTGAAAGAGATCGTTCACGAAGATTTTTTTGACGTCACCTCACTTGCCCCGCAGCTGGCGGGTTATGACGCCTGTTTTTTCTGCCTGGGCGTTACTTCCATCGGTAAGGACGAAGCCACGTATTACCGGCTCACCTATACGCTCACGCTGCATGTAGCTGAAGTGATGAGTAAAGAAAGCCCGCAAATGGCCTTCTGTTATATCTCCGGGTCGGGAACGGACAGCAGCGGGCAGGGCCGCGTGATGTGGGCGCGCGTGAAAGGCAAAACGGAGAACGACCTGATGAAGCTCCCGTTCAGAGCGGTGTATGCGTTCCGCCCCGGTTACCTGCACCCCACGAAAGGATTAAAGAACGTGAACCCTTACTACAAATACGTGACCTGGCTGTACCCGCTGCTGCGCCCCATCCTGCCTTCGTTCGCAGGCACGCTGGCGGAGCTGGGGCAGGCCATGATCAAAGTGGCGCTGCATGGTTACGGCAAAAAAGTGCTGGAAGTAAAAGATATCCGCAAAGTGGCGGAAGAATATTAATCCTCTTTCTCAAAATCCTCCGCGCAAAGCTGGCCGTTGCAGGCCGCCGCCGCGGTATGTCCCCCGGCCGCGGCCATGGACACCTGGTGCAGCCTGTCGTGGCTCACGTCTCCCGCCGCAAATACACCGGGCACGGTGGTTTCGAACATGCCGTTCACAACGACCGATCCCGCTTCGCTCAGCTCGCAGCCAAGCTGCCCTGCAAGCTCGTTATGATAGTGAAGGTTCTCCGCGCGGTAATACGCCGCCTTTCTGTAAACGGATTCTCCGTTCGCAAACACGATGCGGATGCCGTCGTTTTCTTTTTGTATGGCGGATACCGGCGTTTCTATGATGGAAAATCCTTTCCGCTGCAATTTGCCGGTTTGCTCTTCGCTTAACGTGCTGGGGCCGTTAGTGAGAAAGAGGATGTCTTTATTGAGCGCTGAAACGATCTGCGCGAAGTGCCAGGCGTTATCGCCGTTCGCGATGATCGCGACGGGTTCGCCTTTTACTTCCCAGCCGTGGCAATACGGGCAATGAAAAACCGATTGGCCCCAAAGCTCCGCCATCCCGTCGATGGCGGGCATTACGTCCTTTACGCCGGTGGCGATGATGATCTTTTGGGTCGCAAAACGTTCGCCGCCGGAAGCGGTGAGCAGAAAACCGCCGGGTGTTTTTTCCGCCGTTGGGATGGAAAGTGGTTGCAGTACAACGGACGGATAAGGTTTGAGCTGTTCCCTCCCGATGCGCAGCAATTCGGCGGGCGGCTCGCCGTCGCGGGTGAAAAAGTTGTGCGCATGCGCGGCGGGTTTGTTGCGCGGCGTGCCGCTGTCAAATACGATCACGCGCCGGCCGAAGCGGCCAAGGGTGAGAGCCGCGGCCAGTCCCGCGGAAGAGCCGCCAACAATCGCGGCTTCGTATGTTGCAGTATTCATGCGATGAAGATAGGCCGATATGGTTTTTCATCTCTTGTGCAGATGAGGGGAATAGTTGTACTTTTCGCGTATTTTTGGCGGGCCCGGTATTTTTGCGGGCAGGCAACGATATGATAAAAAGGAAAAGGAAGCAACTCAAACGCTGGCAGGTTTTTTTATGGTCGTTCAAAGACGCCTTTACCGAATTGCAGGCAAACGACCCGCTGCGAATGGCGGGTGCTACCGCATTCTTTACCACTTTCGCCCTGCCTGCCATCCTTGTTATCATTTTGCAGACGCTGCGCCTGCTGTTCGAGCCGCGCGTTATTTCCCGCCAGCTGTTCGATCAGCTGATCGAGATCATAGGCCCCGAAGTAACGCAGGAAGTGATCAAAACGCTGAAAGCCTTTCGCGGCATCGCGCAGAACTGGCTGATCGCTAT
>JBQCFV010000882.1:0-2612 GCA_051958695.1 Chitinophaga sp.
TTGCCGGGCTCGGCGCTGAGCAGGCCGATTACCTGCTGCGCCTGGGCGGGGCTGCATTGAAAGGGCTTCAGCAGCTCGTAAGCGATGGTGGCTAATGGTTTTGCCTGGCTGAAACGGACCAGGGGGATGAAATACTCCTGCCCTTTTTGTACAAGCAGTTTTTTCTGATATACCGCAACGGCCTGCCGGTACAGCTCTTCCGCTTCGCGGAAACGCCGGATGGAAGCGCCGGTTTGCCGCACCACGTCGGGGAAGATCTCCTGCAGGGGCGGTAGTATATTGTGACGGAAGTAGTTTCGTGTGTACTTGTCCGTTATATTGGAGCTGTCCTCCACGAACGGCAGTTTCTCCGCGGCCGCGTACGCCGCGATCTCTTCGCGGGTAGCGAACAACAGTGGTCTTGCGATGCGCCCCTGCAACGGGAGGATGCCGTGCAAACCCGCCATGCCCGTGCCTTTGGAAAGGTTCATCCAGAGCGTCTCCACATTGTCCTGCATATGGTGCGCGGTAACGATCACGGCAAGCCCCAGCGCGGCCCTTTGTTCTTCCAGCCAGGCGTACCGCAGCTCGCGGGCGGCCACTTGCGTGGACAACTTATGCTGCGCGGCATAGTTGGCGGTATCAAATGACATTACGTGCACGGGCACACCGTATCTTTCGCCCAGCGAGCGTACAAAATCCTCGTCGCGTTCGCTCTCCGCTCCTCTCAGCTTGAAATTGCAATGCGCCAGCTGCACCTTCCAGCCTGCGGAGATCAGCAGGTGGCAAAGCACGCTGGAATCCAGCCCGCCGCTAACGGCCAGCAGCAGCCCGTCTTCTTCGTTAAAGATATTTTCTGCACGGATAAATTCCCGTAGTTGTCCGATCATCTTGTCAGTTGTTGTTACAGGTCTTCGCGCGCGGCCTGCAATTCGTTGTATGCATGCATGTCCTTCACTTCGCGGGCCACTTCCATTCCCTTTTCATAAGCCGCGATGGCGGCGTTCTGCTCCCCCAGCCTTTCCAGTAATTTGCCGAGGTGGTAGTAGGAACCTACATACCGCGGATCGTCCGCCAGCAGGGCTTCAAAAGCGGCGCGGGCATTCAGGTCGTCGTTGACCTTTATATATTCCAGCGCCAGCGCGTGCCGCAGAAAGCTGTCCTGCGGGCTGTCTGCGAGAAATGTCTTCAGTTGGGAAATTCTATCCATATTCCGGTGATGCTAAATTTAAAGGCCGCCGCGCGTTGCTGATTGCCAGACCGCTAAATCCCATATATTTGTAACCGCTGTATTTTTCAATCAAAAACCAGTATACGGATATGAAGATATTAGTATGTATCAGTAAAACGCCCGACACCACTGCAAAAATAGCTTTCACGGACAACAACACGAAATTTAGTGAAGCGGGCGTTCAGTTCATCATTAATCCTTACGACGAGTGGTATGCGCTGGTGAGGGCATTGGAGCTGAAAGAGACATTGAACGCTACGGTGCACCTGATCACCGTGGGCGGCGCGGATACCGAGCCCGTGATCCGCAAGGCGCTGGCGCTTGGCGGCGACGAAGCGTTCCGTGTGGACGCGGATAGCCATGACAGTTATTTTATCGCATCGCAGATAGCGGCGCATGCCCAACAGGAAAATTACGACCTGATATTTACCGGGAAAGAAACCATCGATTATAACGGGTCTTCCATTGGCGGCATGGTGGCCGAGCTGGTGGGCGTACCGTATGTGTCCATCGCCTCAAAGCTGGATGTGAACGGCACTACCGCCACGCTCGTACGCGAGATCGAAGGCGGCGAGGAAACCGTTGAAGCGAAGCTGCCGCTTGTTGTTTCCGCGCAGAAAGGCATGGCCGAACAACGTATACCGAACATGCGCGGCATTATGGCGGCCCGCACCAAACCATTGAAAGTGATCGCGCCCACGGCAGTGGAGCCGCTGACGAGCACCGTATCGTTTGAGCTGCCGCCCGCAAAGGCAGGCGTGAAGCTGGTTGCGCCGGACAACGTGGAGGAGCTGGTAAAGCTGCTGCATGAAGAGGCCAAAGTGATCTGATCTTTTTTATTCCTTAAATCCGAACAAATGTCTGTTTTAATATTTGCCGATCAATTTCAGGGTAATATCAAAAAATCTTCGCTGGAAGCCGTGCAGTACGGCTCGAAAGTAGCGCAGCAGCTGGGCGTGCAGGCTACGGCCATCGTGCTGGGCGAAGTGAGCGGGGATGAGCTTTCCGCGTTGGGCCAATACGGCGCCGCAAAGGTGCTGCATGTGGCGGACGCAAGACTGAACGAGCTGGAAACCGGCGTGGCGGTGAAGATCATCGCCGAAGCCGCGGAGAAAGAGAATGCGGACGTGATCGTGTTCTCGCATAATTTTTCCGGCCGGGCCATTGCGCCGCAATTGTCCGCCCGTTTGAAAGCCGGGCTGGTAGCGGGCGCCATCGCGCTGCCCGATACTTCTGCAGGGTTCGTGGTGAAGAAGAACGTATTTTCCGGCAAGGCGTTTGCCAATGTGAACATTACGTCCGCCAAAAAGATCGTTTCCGTGCTGCCCAATACTTTTAATGTAGAAGCAGGCAGCGGAACCGCGACGGTGGAAGCGTTTGCGCCGTCCATCAGCGATGCGGA
>JBQCFV010000883.1:0-3768 GCA_051958695.1 Chitinophaga sp.
CGGTTTCAGGTAAAATATCCAGCCGTACGCCTCGCCTTCCTCCGAAACAAAATGAATGCCGTTGCGGGGGAATTTCAGGTTGTAGTCGTCGATAAATTTTTTGAACCATTCGCCGAAGTTCATGTCCGGCGGGGCTTTTACTTTTACTTTTAAGGGGGAAGGGTCCGCCGCGCCTTTGAACAGCTCCACTTCCAGTACTTTCAGCCTGTCGAGGTCCACGTCATACATATCCAGCGGCGGCGCTTTTTCAGGATAATACCATACCGTGTAGATCTCGGAAGGTATGGCGATCATGGCGATATACGCCCACCAGAACACGGGCGGCACAAAAAATACAAGGACCGAAGTGGCGGCCAGCCAGCCATATTGCAGACCGTTGAAAAAATTAAATGCCAGCTGGAAAAGATAAACGCCCAGCAATCCTACGATCACGCCAAAAAGCACAAGCATGCCTTTCCGTTCGGTGACGGCCTCCGGCATATGCCGGCTGAGCAGCATCACCGCGGCAATGCCCAACAACAGGTACGCAAGTTGCGCGAACAGATAGCCCCAGGGCATGAACTGCAGACCGAGCGCACCGAGAAAGCCGGGAAGACCAAGCGCAAGTCCGGTAAGCAATAAGGTTACCACCAGCCGGCGGCTGCCCATGATCCTGTTCTTTTTATTCAGCACCACCATTACCGCCGCCATGATAACGGTGATCAGCGGGAAAAGTATATAACTGACAAAGGTCGATTTTACATCCATAATATGCTGAAGATCTTAATCGAGAAATACGCGGTAATTCGCCTGTATGCCGCTGCGCGCCTGTAATTTGTGCAGCAGCTGTTTGCCCGCAAGCTCCCATTCCCCGGGCGTGTAGGGGTGGTTGGGCGCCTGCGTGATAAATACGTCGGTCGTTTTTTTTAATCCTTCTTTCGGGTGAACGGACGCAGTTACGCCGCGTTTTACTTTCACGGCGGCCATCCGTTGCCCTAGTTCGTGCCGGCAGAAATTTTGAATGTCGTCTTCCGTTACGATCCGGTCGCGCGTGGTGAGCGCGTATTTGTAGGCTTGCAGCAGGTCTGCCTGCTCCGCGGCCTTGCGCCCGCCAACGGGTTGTGTTAGCAGCTGAATGGAATCGGCGCGGATGCCGGAACCTTCGAACTGCGTGAGCGGAAGACCGCCGCGCAGCCGGTGCGCGGCTTCGCTTTGCGTGGTCCAGTAGTCGAGGTACATCACTTCCACGGCATTTTGCGGTTTTACAATGATGTAACGCGTGGATTCGGTCATGCCGGCGAGGCTTTGCTGCGCTTTCTGCTCCACCAGCGCCATGTTCTGCCGCAGGTTCCGGAGCACGTCCGTGAGAAAGTCGTAGCCGTAGGCGGAAAACGCGGCGCTTTCGTCGCGCAGCAGCTCGAACAGGTAATCGATCATTTCGCGCGCGTTGCGGCTGTCGAACCGTTCAGCGCCGCCGAGCCGTACGGAATAAGCGTCTTCTTCCTGCGCCGCGCCGTCGTTGTAAGACACGGGATGGAATTGCCGGCCCTTGCTGTCCGTGAGCTGATGTACGCTGAAAAAATATTCGCCGGGCCCGGGCTTCACGGGTATGATGCTGCCGGCGCCCCTGAAACGGTGCTTGATCTTATGCAGCCGCCGGTTCAGCACGGGAAAAACGTTCAGCTGCACGTCCATATTGTCCAGCAGCGGCTGCTGCAATGCGGCGGGCATGGCGAGCTGCAGCCATAGCAGCGGTTCCTGCAACGCCTGCAGGCCGGCTTCAGGGAATACGCCTTCAAACGCGGCAGGGTAGCGGTGCTGCGCATGCTCCTGCAGATCGATCATTACGGTCAGGAAATGATCGCGGTAATATTCCATAACGTCGCGGATGATCACGGGCATGGTATCGAACGCGATGGTCTTGTTCAGCAGCCCGCGCGCGGAAGAGAACGTTTCCGTTTCGTGCGGGAAGCCGGTGTCCACCGCCAGCGCCTGCCCGTTGACGCTGCATCCGCAAAGCGACAGCAGCTGATAATGCGTATGGTCGAACGGGAAATGCGGCCAGCTGAAGTACAAAGGGAATTTTTCTTCGCCCCGTATGCCGCTGCCCGCGCGTATCCCAAGCCACACGTCGCCCCGCGGCAGAAATCCCTGCGCGGCAGCTTGCAATGTTTTTCCTTTTTTCGGATCGCAGCGGTACAGCCGGTTGCCGGTGGCGATATATTGCACCTGCGCGTCGTATATGCGGGAAGGCACGGCGGGCGTAAAGAACACGTCCTGCCCGCTTGCGGCCTCCGCGTGTTTACGCGGGCCATATATAAAATGCGTATGCGCGGGCAACGTTTCCGACGCGTCGGCCGGAAGGGCCTGCATGAGCGCATGCGCGGGCAGGGGAGCGGTGAGCAGGTCGGGCGTAAGCAGCGAGGCCAGCTTGCCCAATAACCTTTGCTCCGTATTGCGCAGGTCGTTCGCCAGCCCGTACAGCTCCGCGCTCAGGGCTTCTATCAGCAGCCGCACCATCGGGTCGAGCGCGGCAGCGGAACGCACGCCCCAGAACGTTGCCGCGTTTTGCAGCATGCGGGCACGGATATCTTCACGCGAATGATAATGTAATGGGAACTGCATAACTATTCAGATGACAACGGGCTCAAAAAAAGTGCCGTAGTAAAAACATAATTCTCTCCCGTTGCGGCCAGCTTCCCGGTAACGGTCACTTCCGCCTTTTTTTTGATCTCCGTGATCCGCCGCAGCGGGAATACTTTTTCCACGTCCTCTACTTTCAGCGTGGCTTCTGCGTCCGTCAGCCTTTTTTCCTGCGCGCGCACGCTGCGCCTGATGCTTTGCGCCATCTTTTCTTCCCACATCGCGCCGTTCACGATCAGCTCAAAATCCAGCTCCCATATCTCGCAGCCGAACGCCGGATCAAAGCGGTGCTCGCCAAAACGCGAGAAGATGATCAGTTCGATATGCTGGCTGATAGAAACGCCCGTGTCGCAGGTTTCAAGGGGCTGCTGGGCATACAGCCGGCGAAAGTCGAAGGGCTTTTTATAAAATATGGTGTTCATGCGGTTAACGGGTTACTTCATTTCAAATCTAAATAAATTCGCGGTAAATTCATTTTTCAGCATAATATTTGTTTGTATCTTCGGAAACAACGGGAGAGCTTGCATATTGGTTAACCTTAATATGAAAGAAGACCATAGAGAAGAAAATTATTGAAAAACTGCGTGCCCGTTTTATTGAATTGTCTAACCCGGTTACCCAAACATTTGGCCGTATCCGAAAGCCTGAAACCATGATTTATGAAGCCTGTCAACCAGTATGAACTGAACAAGGGATATTTCAACTTCATCATTCATTTTGTCGTGCTCGTGCTGCTCGCCGTATTATGCACGGCCGGTTTTTTTCTTGCATCAAAACAGGAGCTGAAGCTGCTTTCCGTGCAGGCGGGGCGTTATGACCGGCAGGCTTACCAGCGTGAGGAGCTGACGGCGCGTTTCGACCAGGTGCTGTTCCGTCTCCGCGCGCTGAGCCGGTATGTGAACGCGGACGCGCGCGAGCTGAGCAACCAGGCCCTGCTGATCAACGGCGTGCAGGCGGAAAACAACCGTGTGCGCGGTCTGCTCGAAGCCGGCCGCAACGAGCCGGCGCCGGGGTATGAGCTATACGGGAAAATGACGCGGCAGGTGGTGGCGCTCGCGAGCCTGAAAGATTCCCTTTCGCAAACGCGCTTCAGCACCGAAAGCCTGCGGCAGCAATTGGACGCCTGCGGGCAGAACAACAAACAGG
>JBQCFV010000884.1:0-5725 GCA_051958695.1 Chitinophaga sp.
AGCCAGTTCTATTCCTTCCGCTGGAATTTCCAGCTGATGGCCGCGCAGGGTTACATCGTGGTAGCGCCCAACCGCCGGGGCATGCCCGGCCATGGCGTGAAATGGAACGCCGACATCAGCAAGGACTGGGGCGGCCAGCCCATCCGCGATTACCTCTCCGCCATCGACGATGTGGCCAAAGAACCTTACGTGGACAAATCGCGCCTCGGCGCGGTGGGCGCGAGCTACGGCGGTTATTCCATCTACATGCTCGCGGGCGTGCACAAAAACCGCTTCAAAAGTTTTATCGCGCACGACGGTCTTTTCGACCTGCGCAGCTGGTACGGCACCACCGAAGAGCTCTGGTTCGCCAACTGGGACATTGGCGCGTATTTCGATAAAGCCAACGCGAAAAGTTACGAGCAGTTCAACCCCAGCAATTTCGTCAACAACTGGAACACGCCCATCATGATCGTGCAGGGCGGCATCGACTACCGTGTGGGCATCGAGCAGGGCCTGCAAGCGTACCAGGCCGCGCAGCTGAAAGGGCTGAAAAGCAAGCTCGTGTATTTCCCTGAAGAAAATCACTGGGTATTGAGCGCGCAAAACGCGATCGTATGGCAGCGGGAATTCTTCGGCTGGCTGAAAGAGACGTTATAAAAACCTTACGGGATGCGGCATACCAGCCGCATCCCTTTTTTAAAAAACCAGACCATGTTCACTTCGCTTAACCTCGACCTCCAAAACAATATCGCGGTGATCACCCTCAACCGGCCGGACGTTTACAACGCCTTCGACGACACCCTCAGCTACGAATTGCAGGACGCGCTCAAACAGGCAGAAAAAAACACCGACGTACGCGCCGTTGTGCTCACGGGCGCAGGCAAGGCGTTCTGCAGCGGGCAGGACCTGAAAGCCTCGCTGGCGGCGGAAGGCAAGAGAAACCTCGGCGAGTCGCTGCACAAACGCTACAATCCCATCATCCGCGCCATCCGCAACATGCCCAAACCCGTGATCTGCAAGCTGAACGGTGTGGCGGCGGGAGCGGGCTGCTCGCTGGCGCTGGCCTGCGACGTGATCATCGCTTCGGAAAGGGCCAATATGATCGAGGTATTCGTCAACATCGCGCTGGTGCTCGATTCCGGCTCTTCCTATTTTCTGCCGCGTACCTTGGGTTACCACCGCGCTTTCGAGCTGGCTACCAAAGCCACCAAACTCACTGCCCACGACGCTTTGCAAATGGGACTGATAAATAAAGTGGTAACAGCGGAAGAGCTGGACGCCGCCGTGCAGGCGGAAGCGGAGTTCTACGCCAACGCACCTACGAAAGCCATTGCGCTGATGAAAAAGATGCTCACCAAAGGCATGACCAACGGCCTGGACGCCGTGCTCGACTATGAAGCGTACTGCCAGGAAATTGCGGGGTATACGGAGGATAATGAGGAAGGGGTAAAGGCATTCCTGGAGAAGCGGAAACCGGTTTTTAAAGGGAGATAAAAGGCTGCAATTGAAGCCTTTGCTGTTTGGGCGTCCTGCCTTCGCTTATGGGCGACGGCAGGTGTTAACACCTCACCCGCAGGCCAACATAAAAAAGCCGCCCGATCGGGCGGCTTTCGCGTAAAAATTCCACTTGTGTTAATATGATAGACCGCTGAGGGCTATGCCGATAGAGTAAGGACGGATGTCCAGGTTCGTGTTGTCTTTGAACAGCGGGTTCAGGTTCACGGTGCCGAACAGGGCGATGTTCCCATAACCGATGCGCGCCGTACCGGCAAAACGCCAGGGGTTGAAGAACCGTTTGTTCTGCTCCTTGATGATATTCTTTTCCCCGCCGAGGCTGTTCTTTCCTTTCGTATGCGCATTCACAAGCATGCCCACTTTGGCGCCGATGGAGGCTTTGAAACCCTTATTGGCGTTGTCGGACACGGAACGGAACCTGAATTCGATGGGTACTTCCAGGTAGTTGGTGGCCACTTTGTACTTTTTGAACTTGTCGGAGCTCACAAACTTCACTGCGCTGGATTCCCCGTTGCTCATGTCGATATACTGATCGTCCAGGAAAATATTGCTGGAGCTGAAGCCAAGCCCTAAAGCCACGCTGAAATGCTCTTTTGTAACAGGGAAGTCGTACATCAGGGCAATATTGAACCCGCGGCTCAACCCTTTGGTCTGCACGCTGTCCGGCGCAGAGGCCCATCCGTCATACGAAATACCGATCACAAGGAAGTCCCTCGAAAAGGACACCTTTTCCCGGGCTTTGCCTATGGCCGCCGATCCAGCCCCATTGTCCTGTGCGAAAACACCTGCGGAAATTGCGAATAATCCCAGCGTAAAAAGTAATTTTTTCATAATATGTTTAAATGCTTGGCAAAAAGAATATCAGGCAAATTTAATGGAATGCAAATAAATCAATTGGTTAAAATATTGCAAAAATAAAGCATGGTAATTACACGGCGCCGGTTAAACAGAATTTAAGTAAATTGAGCGCAAGACCGAATTTCCTGAATTTTCCCTTGTTCCTAAAAAGCCACACGCCGCCTAGCCCTGATAAATAATCGATGCATGAAAAAGATCAGCAGCCCCGTTATCATTGTTTTTGTTGCTGCCATCGTATCCGTCGCCTGGTTTTCCTGGAGTGCCTGGTTTTCAGATGCCGATGCCGTCCGGAGGAATGAAAGGGCCCATCTCACCCATGAAAAGATCCGTCTCCTCGGGCGGGTGGCCTTTACCCTGCGGAGCCTGGAATCGTCCGTGAGAGCGTACGTGATCACCAGCGACAGCAGCTTTCTGACGCGGGACGGTTTTGCCGAAGCGCAATTGCGCCTTTCCGTGGAAAACCTCCAGTTCCTGGCCGCCGGCAACCCGCGGGAGGCCCGCGCCATGGATTCCCTGCGGGAAATGGTCTTCCGGCGCATCGTTTATTTCAATTACCTCGTCGCCTCCGCCAACGAATCGCCCGTGATCGCCGCGGCCATGATACGCCGCGTGCAAACGTCCGCCCGGCCCGATGCGCTTATACAGCTGACCGACCGGCTGCTGCAGGACCAATACGCGCAGATGGAAGCCCGCAACGGCGCCGGCGTGCCCGGCCGCCGGCCGCTGCTGCCCGCTCTCGCCGCCAGTGCGCTGGCCCTGATCGTTATTTGCTGGGGGCTTTACCGGCTGGTGAAAGACATGCGGAAGTTCCGCATCCGCGAAGCGCTGCTGCGCGCCAGCGAAGCCAAATACCGCAAGCTCGTGGAAGACGCCGGCGCCACCATCTTCACCGCCAACCGCGGCGGGTTCTTCCAGTATGTGAACGCCAAGGCTTTCGAGCTCACCGGCTACACGCCGGAGGAGCTGCTGGGCAAACAATACGTCACGCTTATTGATGCGCCGGAACAGCAGCGGCTGCGCGAACATTACGAGCAGCAAGCCTTCGAAGGCATCCAGGAATCCACCCTGCGCTTCCCGATCCGCTGCAAGAACGGCGAAAAGAAGTGGGTGGAGCAGCATGTGACGCTGATGCGGCAAAACGGCCTGTTCGCCGGCTACCAGTGCATCGTAAAAGATATCCACGCGGAAAGAACGGCGGATGAGGAAATGAAGAATGCAAAGACCGAAATGCGCATCCTGCATGCACGCCTGCAGTCCATTTTGTCCAACACCCCGTCCATGATCTTTATCAAGGACCTCAACAGCAAATATGTGCTGGTCAATAAACGTTTTGAAGAAGTGTTCGGCATCAAAAGCGAGCACATCCTCGGGCGGGCGGACATAGATTTTCCCGTGAAGCTGAAACCGGAAAAAAGCATTCCCTCGGACAGGGCCGTGCTGCTGCACGAAAAGCCCGTAGAATCGGAGGACAGCATCGAGATAGACGGCAAAACGCATTATTTTTTCCTCACCAAATTCCCGCTCCGCGACCATACCGGCCGCGTGTACGGCCTTTGCGGCATCGCTACGGACATCAGCGAGCGCATCCGGCACGAGCATGCGCTCATCGACGAACGGAAAAAAGCGATCGACGCGCGGCGCGCGCAGGAATTTTTTATGGCGAACATGAGCCACGAGCTGCGGACGCCGCTCAACGGCATCCTCGGTTTTACCCACCTGCTCGAACAAACGGATACGGACGGTCTGCAAACCGGGTACATACACGAAGTGCTCGCCTCCGCCAACCACCTGCTGGCGCTGGTGAACGACCTGCTCGACTTTTCGCGCATCAAAGCGGGGCGCATGGTGCTGGAGCATACTGCCATCGACCTGCGCGGGCTGCTGCAGCAGGAAGTGGAAAAATACCGCGCCAAAGCGGAAGAAAAAGGACTGGCGCTCTGCTGCCACATCCCGGAGAACATGGAGGCGGACGTGCTCGGCGATCCCCTGCGGCTGAAACAGATCCTCGACAACCTGCTGGACAATGCCGTTAAATTCACGGAACAAGGAAACATACAGCTTTCGCTGTCGGCCGTGGAAGAAAACGAAAAGCAGGTGAAATATTCGTTCCAGCTGACAGATACGGGCATCGGCATACCGGAGCATTTGCATCACGAAATGGGCGAAACCTTCGCGCAGGTGCATGCCGGCAACGACCGGAAACACGGCGGCACCGGTCTGGGCCTTGCGCTCGTACGACAGCTGGTGGCGCTTCACAACGGCAGCATTCATATTTCGAACAATCCCGCTGGCGGCACCATCATCCGTTTTACCATCCCGTACAACCGGCAAACGCAGGAACCACCGCCCGTTATGCCTTCTGCCCCGGAAGTCTTGCTGCTGCCGCCTTTGCAGGGGAAAAGCATTTTGCTGGCCGAAGACAATATCGTGAACCAGAAGCTCGCCGTGCGCATGCTGGCCAACGCAGGCGCCGCGGTGGAGCTGGCGGAGAATGGCGTGGAAGCATTGGAAAAACTGCGCGGCGGGCAATACGACTGCGTGCTGATGGACATACAAATGCCGCAGATGGACGGGCTGGAAGCCACCCGCAAGATCCGCGAGGACGGTTCGGCGATTCCCATCATCGCCATGACGGCCTCGGCGCTCAAAGGCGACCGCGAACGCTGCCTGATGGCGGGTATGAACGATTATATCTCCAAACCTTTTATCCCGAACGAGCTGTTCCAGAAAATACTCGAAGCCCTCGGCGAACGCGATCCCGCATTCGCCCGGTTCACGGGGCCTGATTATGAAGAGCAGCAGGTGCCCGCTTTTGTCGATCTGCATTACCTGCGTTCCGTGGTAGACGGCGACCGCGGGAACATGCTCGACATCCTCAACACTTTTATAGAACGCACCGGCGGCATACTCAGCCATATCGAGCATAGCGCCCAGCTGGAATGCTGGGACGATACCAGCCGCCACGCTGCCCTGCTGCTGAGCAGCCTGACCGTGGTGCGCATCCATCCGCTGGCGGAGATCGTGCTGGAGATAGAGCAGCAGGCCCGCAACCGCGAAGACCTGCATACCATCGTGCCGAACATTCACCTTGCCATCAAGCTGTACAAGGACGCGCACGAGGTGTTGCTGAAAGAAGTGAATAAACTTTCGTGAGCCCGGATCAATACAGCGGCAGCGAAAACCAGAAGCGGCTGCCTTTTCGCGGTTCGCTTTCCACGCCGATGCCGCCGCCCTGCGCCTCTATAAATTCTTTGGCGATGGCCAGCCCCAGCCCGCTTCCCTTTGCATCGTCCGCACCCGGCACCTGGAAGAACCTTTCGAATATTTTATTCCTGAAAGCAGGATCGATGCCCTTGCCGTGATCACGCAC
>JBQCFV010000885.1:0-2386 GCA_051958695.1 Chitinophaga sp.
TTGCGTTTGGGCCCCATTTTACCGGAGAGGGAACATACGCGGTACGTTTTCAGCAGGGTGAAGGTGTCCGTTACGTTATTGCGCACCCAGATCTCCAGTTCGCTATCGAGCTTGAAGGAGCGGATGTATATTTGTTTGGCGGGAAATGCGATGCCTTTTTTGGCAAATTCCTGCTTGAGGGACTGTTCTTTTTCACGGAAAGCCTCGCCCACACGCGGGAACATCTTCTGGTTCTCCAGGAAAGATTGCTGCGCGTGAACATTCATAGCGCCCAGGAGGGATAAAATACCGATAATTAACCGCTTCATACTTTTATAACTTTCATATTCATACCAGGAAATAGTATGCCAGGTAGAACAACGCAAATGCAAAAATAACATATATCAGTGACCCGACCTTCCGGTTGGCAAAGCGCAGCACGTAATGCCGCTGGCCCGAGAAGATCAGGTAGGCCGTCAGCAGCTGCAGCAAACCGGCCAGGATAAACAGGTACCCGAAAAGATCTCTTAAACTCATAAATATTAACGTCAAATATAAAGATTTAGTGGGTAAAAGGCGCTTAAATATGCTAAAAATTCAATAAAACGACCGTAAAACGCTTGTTTTTCCATCCAACAGCCTTTATCTTTCCTGAAACGAACCCGCATGCTCCACGTTGTTTTTGCCACTCTCCTGGCCGCCGCCACGGCTCCAGCTACGGCCGATACTTCCGGCTATACCCTGATCTGGCACGATGAATTTAATACCGATGGCACGCCCGATCCCGCCAAATGGGGTTACGAAAGCGGTTTTGTGCGCAACCATGAACCGCAATGGTACCAGCCGCAGAACGCCGTATGCCGCAACGGGCTGCTGGTGATCGAAGCGCGGAAGGAAAAAGTGAAGAACACGAATTATGATCCGGCCAGCAAAGCCTGGCAGCGCAACCGCGAATTTGCGGAATACACCTCCGCCTGTCTTATCACGAAAGGCAAATTCGATTTTAAATACGGCCGGGTAGAAATGCGGGCGAAGATAGACGTGCGCAAAGGTATGTGGCCCGCCTTCTGGATGCTGGGCAAGGGCGGCTGGCCTGCCTGCGGCGAAGTGGACATCATGGAGTTTTACCGTGGCGACCTGCTGGCGAACTGGTGCTGGGAAGGCGACCGCAAAGTAAGCTGGAACACCGGCAAATTCCCCGTAGCGCCCTGGGGCGGCGAAAAGTGGGCGCAGGATTTTCACAACTGGACGCTGGAATGGAACGAAAATAAAATGGAGATCCTGCTCGATGGAAAAGTGATCAATTCACAAGACCTTTCCCAAACCATCAACCATAACAAAGGCAATAACCCTTTCCGCGAAAACTTTTTCCTGCTGGTAAACCTTGCGCTGGGCAAGGACGGAGAAGAGATACCCGATGCACATATGCCGGCGCAGCTGCTGGTGGATTATATACGCGTGTACCAGCAATAACCATAACCGCGGTATTGCTGCTGGTGGATTATATCCGTGTATACCAACTGCCGGCCTTGCTGCTGGCGGATCATACCCGTATCTCCCAGCAATAACCATAAAAAAAACCGCCGGCCTTCAAAGACCGGCGGCGGGGCCGAATTGATCTGCTGTAACCCTTAGCAAAAAATTTAGAGGTTGCCTCTCAGCGCCTGTTCTCTTTCGATGGACTCGAACAGGGCCTTGAAGTTGCCTTTCCCGAAAGATTTCGCGCCTTTGCGCTGGATGATCTCGAAGAAAAGCGTCGGCCTGTCCTGCAGCGGTTTGGTGAAGATCTGCAAGAGATAGCCTTCATCGTCGCGGTCTACCAGGATGCCGAGGTCGCGTAGCGGTGCAATGTCTTCGTCGATATCTCCCACCCTTGCACTCAGCTCCTCGTAATAGGACGCGGGCACGGTGAGAAATTCGATGCCGCGGTGCTGCAGTTCACCCACGGTATGCACGATGTCGTTCGTGGCGATGGCGATGTGCTGTACGCCCGGGCCGCCGTAGAAATCAAGATATTCTTCCACCTGCGATTTTTTCTTGCCTTCCGCCGGCTCGTTGATCGGGAATTTGATGCGGCCGTTGCCGTTGCTCATCACCTTGCTCATGAGGGCGGAATATTCCGTGGAAATGTCCTTTTCGTCAAAAGACACGAGGTTGTGGAAACCCATCGTGCGGCCGTAAAAATCCACCCAGGTGTTCATTTCGTTCCAGCCTACGTTGCCCACGCAATGGTCTACATACTGCAAACCCGTGCTGGTGGGGTTGTATTTGCTCTCCCATGTTTTGTAACCCGGCAGGAAAGGGCCGTTGTAATTTTTCCTTTCCACGAAAATGTGTACGGTGTCGCCATATGTATGGATGCCGCTGCGTACTACCTCGCCAAATTCGTCTTTCTCCACAACCGGTT
>JBQCFV010000886.1:0-7060 GCA_051958695.1 Chitinophaga sp.
GGCATGTTGTCGGCCATCGCTTTTTTATAGAGTTGTTTGATATCCGCGGCTCCGTCGAGCAGCGAGAACTGGGTGTGTACGTGCAGGTGAGAAAACTTCATCGTCGGTTCGGAATTACATCGTAAATATCGGGCAAAGCAAGCAGCAAAAATCGGATTTTTTTTATATTGCAGCAATTTTTAAACAGGGGCCAATGCATAGAAGAATGGGGAAATTATACCTGGTGGGGACTGGCGCGCTTTTATTGGGAAGCTGCGCGATACTGAAACCGAAAGAAACGGCCCGGCAAGCGGAGCCGCCAAAGCAGGAACAGTTCGAGTTTATCGACGACCTGGCCATCAAGCCGGGCGCCAAAGCCGGCGCAGGCCCGCACAAAAGCCGCAACACGCATATCGGTACTCCTCCCACGACGGTGAACAGCCTTGAAGAAGCGCGCCCCTGGCAGTTCAAGTACGCGCAGCTGCTCGATCTGCCGGTGGAAGATGTGGTGAATGAAAAACTTTACAGCTTTATTGAAGAATGGTGGGGAACGCCGTACCGCCTGGGCGGCAACTCCAAGAGCGGCATCGACTGCTCCAATTTTGTGAATACATTAATGTCCGCCGTATATCATCTTTCCATCACGGGCAATTCCATACAGCTTTACAACCAGGCGAAGCGCCTGGGCAAACGCACGGAGCTGAAGCCCGGCGATCTCGTCTTCTTCGCCATCAATCGCAGGAAAAGGATCTCGCATGTAGGCATTTATCTCGAGAACGAACGTTTCGTGCATGCATCGAGCAGCAGCGGGGTGATGATCAGCGATCTGCGCGAGCCGTATTGGGTGCGGTATTATATGGGGGCGGGGAGGATTGATTAGTATTGTTTAATTTTTTAGTATTTTGCCCCAATGGGTTTCGACATCTCCGCGATCAATTTCCTGTTTCATATCAGAAAAAAAGGCATCAATTTTTCAGACACCTTGATGCTGGGCCGCCAGAGTTACCAGCTTGACGGGTATGCGTTGAAAAAGTGCTTTGAACAGAACGGGCACACCGCCGCGGAAGCGGAGGCGGTGCTGAAGGAAGACCCTGTCTATACCGAGCCCTTCCTCCGTTTCCTGGGCGCAGGCACCGTGGACAGCATGGATGCTTCGGATTATGAGCACGCCACTTTTATTCACGACCTCAACAAGCCGCTGCAACCGTCGCGACAGTACGATGTAGTGATAGACGCAGGCACGCTGGAGCATGTGTTCAACTTTCCCGAAGCCATTAGCACGGCCATGAAGCTGGTAAAACCCGGCGGGTATTTTATCAGCATAACGGTGGCCAATAATTTTTTCGGGCATGGCTTCTACCAGTTCAGCCCCGAGCTCTTTTACCGCGTGCTGTCGCAGGAAAACGGCTTTGCCCTCGAAGAGATGTATTTCACCACGACGCGTCCTTTTTCCCCCTGGTACGAAGTGCCCGACCCCAAGACCGTCAAAAGCCGGGTGATACTGGAGAACAGCCTGCAATCATACCTGATGATGTACGCCCGAAAAACGGCTGATCAGCCGCTGTTTGCGTCCATGCCCCAGCAAAGCGATTACGAATGGATTTCCTGGAACAATACGGGAGGCACTGAAAATACCGGCAAAGGACTGCTGACCCGCGTGGCCGGCATACTGCCCGAAGGACTGAAGAACAGCATCCGGGCCTGGCGCCGCAGCATCAAAGGTAACCGCCTCCGCCGCATGCTGAATGATTATGGAAGCGGGCGGCCGGAATTTTTTAAACGCGCACGTTAATAAAAGCGGATATATGGACCTGGTGTCTCAACAATACTGGAACGACTCTTATCGCAACTTCAAATACTTTGTCGCGGACGATATCGTGACGCAATGGATCGGCAGGCACCGCCAATTGCTGCCGGAAGGCGGGCGGATGTTCGAGTTTGGCTGTTATCCCGGCCGTTACATGGCCTACATCGGCAAACTGGGATATGAAGTGAACGGGATGGACCTTGCCGAGACCATGGACGCGCATTTTACGCAATGGCTGCAAAGCGAGGGTCTGCGTACCGGGTCGCTGGAGCGCGGGGACGTACTGGCTTACGCGGCCTCGTCCGCCGAGCGGTACGACCTGGTGTGTTCCTTCGGGTTTATCGAACATTTTCAGAACTTCCCGGAGATCATAGCCCTTCATCATCAGCTGCTGAAGCCCGGCGGCACGCTGCTCATTACCACGCCCAACTTCAGGGGCGGCCTGCAGCAGTTTTTGCACCGGGCGTTGGACAAGGAGAACCTCGACCGGCACTATCTGCCGTCCATGAAACCGCAGCTTTGGGCGCAGCAGCTGCGCGCGCTGGGGTACCAGGTGCCGGTAGCCGGTTATTTCGGGAACTTCGATTTCTGGTATGACGCGCAGCAGAGAAGCGGGCTGCAGCGTTTGGGCGCGAAGGCTGCGCTGAAGATCAGGCCATTGCTGAGCGTTCTGCCGGACGCGGCGTTCCAGTCGCCGTATTGCGGCATCATTGCAAAAAAGCCATGAAATGACCATCGCGATACTTTATATCTGCACGGGGAAATACAGCATTTTCTGGAAAGACTTTTTTACCAGCGCCGAGCAGTTTTTTGTGCCTGGCGCCGAAAAGGAATATTTTGTATTTACCGATGACGAGGCCCTGCTTGCGACCAGCCATCCGCGTATCCATGTTTACCGGCAGGAGCCGCTGGGCTGGCCATATGCCACGCTAATGCGCTTCAGCATCTTTTCCCGTGCGGAAGCGGAACTGAAGCGCTTCGATTACATTTTTTTCTTTAACGCCAACATGGTATTCCTGCGGCCGGTTACGGGAGAAGAGATACTTCCCGGCACGGAGCACGACGGCCTTACCGTGGTGCAGCATTCGGGCTATTACGACCAGCCGCCGCGGCGCATGCCTTTTGAGATCTACCAGCGCAGGTCCGCCGCATTTTTACCCCGCGCGCAGCGGCTCCGTTATTTCCAGGGAAGCCTTAACGGCGGCGCCGCGCGCGCTTACCTGCAGCTTATCGGTACGCTCAAACGCAATACGCAGGCGGACCTTGATAAAGGGATCATTGCACGCTGGCACGACGAATCGCATCTCAACAAATATATGGCCACGCGTCACCCCAAGATACTTTCCCCCGCCTACGCTTTCCCCGAAGGCCACGAGCTGCCGTTTGAGCCGGTCATTCTCATGCGCGACAAAAGCCTGTTCGGCGGCCACCTGTTCATGCGGCAGGCTGCGCCGGAGCGGAAGCTAACGATCTGGCAGCGCATCGTACGCCGGTTCAGGCAATACTTTCCATGGTAACTATTTTCTAAGCAGGTATTTCCTGGCGAAAGCAAGACTCTTATGCCAGCTTTCGCTGACGTCCTGCGACCAGCCGAAGACGAGGATGGGCCCAAGGAAGATGCCCGAGAACAGCAAGGTGCGGAGGATCACGCGCAGGTAAGGGTTTTCAGGTGTTACCAGGTATGTGCACACGACCCAGCCCAGTATGCCGAGCAGCACCACGTAAAGGGTCTGCTTCGAAAAAGGCTGCATCTTGTAGCGCTTCAGCAGGAAAAAATAACGGATCATGGTAAACACCGAAATGGAGATGAGTTGTGCAATGCCCGGCCCGTTAATGCCCAGGGTCGTGATAAAGTAATAGTTAAGCGGAACGCTCAGGGTGATCAATACCAGGTTGGACACAAAATCGAACCGCCACATGTTGGACGTGCCGATGATCTGCCCGTTCACGCCCGCGCCCAGCTCCACGATGCGAGCAAGACCATAGAAAAGGATGATATTGCGGCCCGTCCAGTACACCGGGTTGAGGTGGAGGATCTCGTAGGCGGATTCCAGGTTGAGCCAGATGATCATAAAGATCAGCAGCGAAAAGATCAACATGGTCATGGACGAGCGGGTGTAAATGCGCTGTATCTGGGCCATATCCCTGTCTTTCCATGCCTGGGCGAGGATAGGTACGGTAATGGCGATCATGCTGCGCTGCGGCACCTGTATCACGTTGCTTACGTAGGTATTGAACTCCAGCACGGCGGTACCGACAAGCCCGTTGGTACTCGTTATCAGCAGGGAGTCGAGATTTTGCTGCACGGCTACAAAAACGCTGCCGCCGAAGATCCAGAGGTTGAAGGTGGTCATTTTATACGCCAGTCTCCGGGTAACGCTGCTCGTCCTGAATGAAAAGTGCAGCGTGTCTTCCTTTTTAAGGTACACAACCAGCGCAATGAACAGCACGGCGTAAAGTATGGAGAAGGCGTAAATGAATTGCACGGATACAAGCAGCCCGGCCACCAGCATTACGATCAGGATAGTGGTCAGCGCGCGCAGCACCACTTCTTTCAGGAAGATGGGGAAGACGGTCCGGTAATGATTGTAGCTGAAGTTCTCGAACAGCGTAAACAGCATGTAAAAGAACGCGAACGGATATATGAGGTAAAAATACTGGAGGAAAAGCGGTGCCAGCTGGTATTTTTTGTGGATCAGCCCTTCGAATACGATAGTGCCCGCCGTCACCAGCAAAAAGCCGGTCATGCTGAGCGTGAGCACGATGCCAAACAGGTCGCGCTGTTTGCTTGAAAGATAGTCGCGGTAATACGGATAGAACTTGTTAAGCAGGGTAGCGGTGCCAAACGAGGCAAAGGCGTAGAATAGCAGGCTCGTGCTGAAAAAGATGCGGGTGAGGCCGTATATTTCAGCCGGCACGAACTTATTGAACAGAACGGCGTTGAGCGCACCTATAGCGAAGCCGATATAAGTGACGAGAGATGAACGTAAGCTTTGATTCCTGATTATTCCCATAAATATTCCGCCGCTTGTTGCCGGAGGCGTTGGCGGTAGCCTTTATATCAACGCTTTCGGTAAAAATAAGGCGAAATTAAATATTTTTACGCCTAAAAATCAGGAGCCATTGATCATTGTTCAATTAAAGGGAGGCCTGGGCAACCAGATGTTTCAGTATGCCGCGGGACGCGCCCTGTCTATCCGTACGGGCGCTCCGCTAATGCTCGATACGGGTAGTTACGAACCACGGCAGGCCGGCATGTATGCGCTGGACGGGCTTCAGATACAGGCTGAACCGGTTGCGCCGGAGCAACTGAAGGCCTTTCAGCCGGGCATATTGGGAAAAGCGCTCAACCGCCTGCTGCCGCTTCCGCTCCGCCGTATTTACAAAGAACCGCATTTTCAATACGACGTGCGTTTCGGCCAGGCCCGCCCGCCGTTATATATGAAAGGCTACTGGCAAAGCTGGAAGTATTTCGATGCGGTGAAAACGCAGATCGGGGAAGACTTCCGGTTCAGACAGCAATTTTCCCCGGCCATACTCGCCAAAGCGGCTGAGCTGGAAGCTACCGAAAGCGTAGCCATGCACTTCCGCCGCGGCGACTATACGCAGAACGTGACCGTGCAATACCACGGCATCTGCGGCCCCGACTATTACGAACGCGCCGTGGAACAACTGCCCGCAGGCGTGCGTTATTATATTTTTACGAACGATCCTGATTGGGTGCGGGAAAATCTTCCCCCTGGTATCTCCGCGGATATACTCAGCGGCAGCCTCAGTCATAATCAGTATGAAGACCTGTTCCTGATGAGCCGCTGCCGTCACCAGGTCATTGCCAACAGCAGCTACAGCTGGTGGGCGGCGTGGCTGAACGACTATGCCGGCAAAAAGGTGATCGCGCCGCGCAGGTGGTTCAACGAAGCGCGGCTGAACACGGACGATCTCATTCCCTCAAACTGGCTAACCGTTTGACCATGCCGGAAACACCCTACATATCCGTATTGCTGCCGGTATATAACAGTGCCGCGTACCTCGCCGCCACCATCGGCAGCATCCTTACGCAAACCTTCCGCGACTTCGAGCTCATTATCATCAACGACGGTTCCACCGACAACAGCGAAGCCATCATCCGTTCGTTTTCAGATAGCCGTATCCGTTACCTGCAGCAGCCTAACCGCGGGCTGGTGGCCAGCCTTAACCGGGGCATCGCCGAAGCGCGCGGCCGCTATATTGCGCGGATAGACGGAGACGATCTCTGCCTGCCTTCGCGTTTCGCCCAACAGGCCGCCTGGCTGGACGAACATCCGGACACGGCCGTGGTGGGCTGTTTCGTTACTTTTATCAATGAAGAAGGAGCGGAAACCGGTACCTGGCCGGCAGACCGCGCCAATTATACCGCGGAGCAGATCAGGAAGGCCCTGCCGCGCATCAATTGTATGGCGCATCCCGGTATTATGGCCCGCGCGGAAACGTTGCGGCGCGTCATGTACGACCCCGCCCAGCGGCATATCGAAGACTACGACCTCTGGCTGCGCATGCAGGCGGAAGGCGAGCGGATGGAGAAGGTGCCCGAGCCGTTGCTGCTGTACCGGGTGCACGGCGCTTCCATCACCGGCGTGCAGCTGCGAAAGAAAAATGTATTTTACAAACACTTCCGGTGCAAGTGGCGTTACCTGCAAGGGCGCCTGCGCAAGGGACGGTTCAACGGCTTTGACGCGGCGGTAGTTGCCGGGATGCTGGCCGACCTTGCCACTGCTATCGCGAAAAACATAAAATCAAAACGGTAAATGTACCCATGGCTGATATTGAAACGACGGCTGGAAGGGATCTTCATCTTTCCCTTCGCCCTGCTTGGCAGGCTGATAGCCCGTTTCAGGCCACTGGGCGAAACGTACGACCTGTTTTTCTTTTTCCCTTTTTACCACATCGGCGGAGCCGAAAAGGTGCATAGCGAGATCGTGAAGCTGTTCCCTGAAAAAAAGATCATCGTTTTCTTTACTAAAAAATCGGTGAACGATGCCTTGCTGCCGCAGTTCGAGGGAAGCAACATCACCATCCGCAATATCTCCGCCTACACCGACAACAAACTCCTCTACTTCAACAACCTCATCTGGCGCGGCATCGCAGCCGCTTACATCGCGCGGCAGAACGAACGGCCCGTGGTATTCAACGGCCAGTGCAACTTCGCCTACAAACTAAGCCCGCACCTCCCCGCGGACGTGCGGCAGATAGAGCTGATCCATTCGTTTTGCAGCTTTTCCTACATCCGCCTGCCGT
>JBQCFV010000887.1:0-6073 GCA_051958695.1 Chitinophaga sp.
CCGGGCATTACGGTATTGACGGTTACGTTAGTGTTCCGTGTAAGCTCGGCAAGGCCGCGGCTAACGGCCAGCTGCGCGGTTTTTGTCATACCGTAGTGGATCATTTCCTCGGGTATCATGATGGCGGATTCGCTGGAGATAAAAATGATGCGGCCCCAGTTCTTTTCCAGCATGGCGGGGAAATAAGCGCGGCTGAGCCTTACGCCGCTCATCACGTTCACGTCGAAGAACCGCTGCCATTCTTCGTCGGAGATGGCGGTAAATTCCCGCGGCTCGAATATGCCGGCGTTGTTCACGAGTATGTCCACGCCCGGTAATTGTTCGATCAGTTTGTTTACGTCCGCCGCATTGGAGAAGTCGGCCGCGATACCGCTCACCGGCGCGCCGGTAACCTGGCCTTTCAGCTTTTCTACGGCCTCGGCTACACGGGCTTCCGTTCTGCCGTTGATGGTAACGGCCACGCCTTCCTGCAGCAGCTGTTTGGCGATAGCAAACCCGATGCCTTGCGTGGAGCCGCTCACGAACGCGGTTTTTCCTTTCAATTGTAGATCCATGATATGATTGCTTTAAATGTCGGTTAACACCTTCTAATATTCCAGCGTGCCAAACACGCCGTTTTTATAATCCTGCATCGCCTGTTCCACTTCGTCCGCCGTGTTCATCACAAAATTGTCTTTCGCTGCCACCGGCTCGTCGATCGGCTCTGCGGAAAGGAAAAGGATGCCTGCATCTTCACCGGCCGTAATGCTGATGCCGCTTTCTTCTTTTTCAAACACGTACAGCTGGTGCATGGAAGCGGTGACGCCGTTCACGGAGACCGTGCCGCGGTAAACGTATAGCAATGCCTGGTAGCCGGGCTCCGCCGCTATTTCCACCTGTTTGCCTTTGGCGATGGTGCCGATAATGGCGGTAACGGGCGTGAAGCTTTTCATAGGACTGCTTTTGCCTTCGTAGGTGCCGCTGGCCAGGCGAAGCTGCACGCCTTCCTGTTCGAGTACGAAAGGCAGCTGTTCTGCGGCCGCGTTCTGATAATACGGCTCGTCCCATTTATGCGCTTTGGGCACGTTCACCCATATCTGTATCATTTCCTGCACGCCGCCTTTGGCAAGCAATTCTTTGGTGGGGCCTTCGCTATGGAGCAGGCCCTTTCCCGCGAACATCCACTGGATGCCGCCTGCGGAGATGGTGCCGCTATGACCGGCATTGTCCATATGATACCCTTCCCCCTGGATCATAAACGATACGGGCGAAAAGCCGCGGTGCGGGTGGGGATGAATGCGCATGACGGAACCGGCCGCGATCTGTTCCGGGCCGATATGGTGTATCACGATGAACGGGTTGGCGAATCTGAAATCCTTATGCGGCAGGGGTTGAATAACGGTTTCCTCCGGGGTGATCTGCTTGGCGCGGCCGGTGAGCACATGCGCGATGGTTTTCTTCATATCTCTAATTTTCAGTCCGTTAACAAATTTAATCTATTGGGATTCCATAAAAAAAATAAAATATCTTTAAGGCAGGCGACATTATTTGCGGTATGAAACTGGACCTTTTTTCATTACTGGTATTGCTGGGAGCCATCCAGGCATTGTTTTTCGGGATATACCTGCTGTTCGTAAAAACCGGGAACCGGCTGCAGACCAGGATGCTGGCTTTTTTTATCCTCATCCTCAGCTATAACGGGTTTGAGACCCTCACCTGGAGCTCCGACCTGGGCAAATACGTCAACGTTTTTGAATTTTTCACTTTCGTGCTGGTGTTCGGCGTCGGCCCCTGTATTTATTTATACGTACGATCGTTCCGGAAAGAACCGCCGGTGAAGAAACCCTGGAAGCACTTCCTCGTGATGCTGGTTCCGTTCACCAACCGGTTGTTGCTTACGGTGCTGTTCCTTGTGTGGAAATTCACGCCAGAGCATGTGATACTTTTTCCGCCGCGCTGGCTGGAGAATTATTATGGAGAGATCGCGGAACCCGCCAGCATGCTGCTTTCCTGCGTGTATTACGTATTTGCGCTGCTGGAGTTCAGGCGGCAGCGGGAAGAGGAGCTGCTGATGCCGGAAGAGTTCCGCTGGCTGCGGATACTGCTTTCCGTGATGGGCGTATTCAACCTGATGTGGCTAGGCACGCTTGTCTATTCGCGCATCTTCAACGTTTGGGGCGGCGAACCATATTACGTGATCGAAACCTTCCTCGTATTTTTTATCTACTGGATCGGGTTCATGGGCTATCACCGCACGCGCATCATTTATGTGGCGCAGCAGAAAAAGACGCAGTCTTATTTCGATAATCTTTCCAAAGAGGAGATCGGCCGCTGCGGTGCGGCGCTTCAAAAGGCGATGGAGGAAGAAAGGCTTTATCTCCGGCCGGATATTACGACCCAGTCCGTGGCCGATCATATCGGCACCAGCGCCAAAACTTTGTCCGCCGTGCTCAACCAGGCAGTAGGCAAGGGGTTTAACGAATATGTGAACGGCTGGCGGGTGGAAGCGGTAAAAAGAATGATGCTCGATCCGGCCAATGCGAACCTGACCATCACGGGCATGGCATTCGAATGCGGGTTCAATTCGCAGCCCACTTTCCAGCGCGCCTTCAAGGCGGCCACCGGGCAGACGCCGAGGACGTTCATGCAGGGAAATTCTATGCAAAAACAGCCGTGATACTGCTCAATTCCGGATTTAAATAGGCCCGGGAGGCATGTTTTTGTTGGTTTGCCGAAGCATCAAACCATCCGCCCATGTTATCAAAGACCGTAGAAGCATTGTGAAACGACAATGCAACGACGGGCGTCATCCTGCGCCTGCATACTACGGGAAAGGCCCGGGAGAAACCGGGCCTTCGTGCGTGGGAACTGAAATGCTACTAATCAAACGGATGTATGATTAACCAAAACCAATGTCATTCTTCGAAAGGCAGCTTTACAGGCTCCGTTTTCCGGACCATCCCGAGCGCTACCGCTACCAGGGCAAGGGCAATATAACAAAGCAGATGCGCCATTTGTATGCAAGTAACATCATTCCGCGCCGGAAGTACAGGTAGCTTTTACGCATATTTCTGCGTAGAAATACGCACGCCCGTTTATTTGCCGTAGTCAAATAAAATAGTTGACGTAATCAACTAAATGTTTATTTTTGGATAAACAGGGAATGTATGCCGAAGAAAACCGTTTCTGCAAAAAACGCCGCAAAGGAAGATGCCGCGCTGATCGCGGGCATCCGGCAGTTTAACCGTTATTATACCACTCAGCTGGGCCTTTTGCAGCAGCATATTTTCGACAGCGGTTATTCGCTTACGGACGTGCGGGTGCTGTACGAAGTGCAGATCAACGGGAAAACCACCGCCACGGGCGTTCGCGAGGCATTAGGTATCGATGCGGGGTATCTCAGCCGCATCCTTCGCAAGTTTGAGAAACAGGGGCTGGTGATCAAACATCCGCTGCCGGAAGACGGCCGTTCTTCCTACCTCACACTCACCGCAAGAGGGCTAAGGCTCCTGCAGACGATGAATGACCTGTCCGACAAACAGATCCGGCAAATGCTGGAAAACCTCGGTCCCACACAACAGGCAAAGATCGGCGACGCGATGCGGCTGGTACGTTACCTGCTCAAAGCGCCAGGCAGCGCCCCCCGCCCCGAAGACATAATGATCCGGCACCAGCTGCAACCCGGCGACCTGGGCAACATCGTTCGCCTGCACGGCGAAGTATATGCGGACGAATACGGCTACAACACCGAATTTGAACAGTACGTGACGGAAACGATCCACGACTTTATGAAAACGTACGATCCCGCCAAAGACCGCGTATGGCTGGCAAGCTGTCTCGGTGAAATAGCAGGCATGATCGCGATCGTTCACCGGCCCAACCGGCAGGCGCAGCTGCGCTGGTTCCTGCTTCGCCCCGATTTCAGGGGGATCGGACTGGGCCGCGCGCTGATGGACAAAGCCATGGAGTTTTGCCGTCAGCAGAAATGCAGATCGGTATACCTGCTGACCACCAACCAGCAGGGAAAAGCGGCGTCCATTTACACCCGCTACGGTTTTGTTAAAACCGCTTCCACGCCTGAAACGCTTTGGGGGCAGGACCTTTACGAGGAACGGTATGAGAAGAAGATGTAAGGATCAAAGATAACTCAGCCACCAATGCCTATGTGTGCGCTTATACTCCGAATACCATTTGCAGGGCCTGTACAATGCCGCCACCAGCGCAATCCAGATCAGATAGGCCACGCCCAGCGAATACCCGAAATCGTTCGGCCTGAACAGGAAAGGTATATTGGGGTCTGCGATATCGTTTACGCCGTAACCATGTATAAAAAAGAGGATCATACAGAGCAGGTGAATGGCGTAAAAATGAATAATGTAATAAAAGAAAGGCACGCTTCCATATACCCTGCATATTTGCGCGAACCGCCCGCGCGCATGCTCGAAAGCGGCCAGCGCCATCAATCCCGGCCCGACGGTGATGCAGGTGTACAATAACGACGGCGGGTATTTCGCCACGTTCATGAATGAAAAAATGGTTGGCTGCAAAGTAGCGAACGGCTGCCAGGGGCGCGGATCGCCATAAATATTCACCGCGCGCAGCAAAAAGAATAGGCCGGTCATTGCAAGCCCGGTTGTTATCAAGACCTTTTTTCTTTTCTCCACCGTTACATCCGGCAAAAATATACGCCCGATGCCATAGCCCACCAGCATGATGCCGGTCCATGGCAGGAAAGGATACAGCACCAGCACGCCATGCCCCGGGAAAACGGGGAAGAAAGTGTATTGCGCGAAGTGCGCAAATTCCCAGAAGGCCGATGCTTTGAACCCCGGCTGCGATTCCCGGTAATCCAGGATGTTATGCCCGAACGTAATGACGAGTCCCAGCGCCAGCACTGCCTGCCAGGGAAGGAACACGAGCAGCGCGAGGAACAGGAAGCTGATGCCGATCGCCCAGATCACCTGCAGCACCACCACGTTCATAAAAGGATTAAAAGTAAGACCGAAAGAAACGACGGTCACTTCTATGAGTATCAGCCACAACCCGCGTGTAAAAAGAAAACGGCTCAGTTCGCCTTTGGATTTCCGGGCGCTCATCAGTTGTACCGACATGCCTGAAAGCAGCACAAAAAGCGGCGCGCAAAAATGAGTGATCCATCGTGTGAAATACAAGGCGGGGTAAGAAGTTTGCGGGTCCAGCGGATCGGAGGAAAACGCCGGCTGGTGAAAAAAATCACGTACATGGTCGAGCGCCATCAATATCATCACCAGTCCTCTCAGCACGTCAATGGAGTACACCCTTTCGCGGGCGGGGGCTATTGGTTGCATGACATAGTGTTTACACTAATATAACACTAATCCGTCTTTTCCGCGTACCGGTGCAGCAGTACGATCTGCCCCAGGTGATAGGCGGCATGCTGCAGCACGCCCTGGATGTAATAATAAGCGTTATGCTGGGTATTGGGCACGGGCGTCCAGAGCTTTTCCTCGGGGAAGTTGCGGATGGTTTCCACCATGCCGGTAATAGAATGCTCGAGGCGGTGCAGGGTGGCCTGCCAGTTGTTTTCACCGTGGTTCTCCGGGAAATAAAAATCGGGCAGGTCGCCGTCCTGTTCGGGTTTTTCGCCCTGCAGCTTGCGGGTCACGTTCTGATGCCAGAAAATAAGATGGTTTACCAGCTCCCATGTATTGTGCGACGTATTGAAACGGCGGCCGGCCTCTTCTGCCGTCATTTCCTGCAAATGCTCCATGAACGTGACATCCAGCCAGGGTTCGCCATGATAGATATGCTGCAAAGTTTCTGCAAGAACAACTAGTGTGGACATGCGGGTTTGTTTTGGATGTTTCTACAATTAGCAGGCCATTCCCCCATTTTCCCTTACATTTAATTCAAATTATCATCAGTTTATGGAGCAACAGCAACTGGAATTTAATAAAAATGAGGATAATATGCGCAGGCTGGTTAGCGCAATGAAAATGAAGCTCGCCGTGATCGAACAGGGGGGAGGCAAAAAAAGCCTTGAGAAACTGCGCCAGCGCGGCAAGCTGACCGCCCGGGAAAGGATCGCGGCGCTGATCGACAAAGGCAGCCGTTT
>JBQCFV010000888.1:0-7582 GCA_051958695.1 Chitinophaga sp.
ATGGTTACCATATTGCCTTTTTTATTCTCTTTAGCTTTCATGTTCCAAATTTACGTTTTTTAGCAACATAAACGATGTCGTACTTTTTACCAGGTTGATAAAGCTCCCTCATTATCCGTCCGTCAATACATTCAATCCCGCCCCAGAAAGCATACGTCTCGCACAACTCCCTAAAATTCCTGTTTACATATCCCCTGTATACGTTGATCCGTCTCTCGAAATCCCTGCAATGCTCACTGCATTTTTTCCTGCATTGCAGGCGGCATTTTTCTACGAAATCCTCCCGGCTGTCGCTGCCCTGCACCATGAGGGTAGCACTTTGATAGATTTCAAAAAAGCGGGGCACCACGCTTAGTACCGTGTTAAAAACAGTATAAACGTCTCCATTATTGGTGTTCACGTCATCATTGATCGACTTCGTTTCAACATCATAATCGCCAAAGGCCAGGTTGTAAAGCGTTTCATTACTGAAACATCCCACATATTCGAACTCGATTAGTTTAATCGCATCTATATGCCCTCTGCTGATGAACAGATATCTGGCATTTTCTTCAAATATTATTTCCTCCGCAGCATATCTCCTTTCGCTTACATTCATTGGCTGATTGGTTTAATTCATGATGCTATTCCTTCATCCTCCCCGCTACCTGCTCCGCCCAATAAGCATACACCTTTCCTGACGGATGCAGCTGATCCTCCACCACGCTTTCCGGCCGGCCGCCCACTTCGCGGTATACCGGCGTAATGTCCGCATAATTGAAACCCAGCCTGTCGCTGATCTCTTTATTGATCGCGTTGAAACGGTCGATCGCGTCGTGGATGTTTTTTGTATCGCGGTCTTTCGCGAAGGGCGTTACGCCCCAGTCGGGGATGCTGATAACGGTGATGTTTTCCGCTGCCGCAAGCTCCAGCGCCTTTTTCGCCAGCCATTCGAAGGTAACGGCATAACCGGTTTCGCTCATGCCGCGGTACTGGTTGTTTACGCCGATAAGCAGCGTTACATGGTCGTAGGCCGGCTGCAGGCGTGTATTATGTTGCAGGTGATGGATCAGCTCGTCGGAAGTCCAGCCTGTTTTGGCGATGATCTCCGGTGCGTGAAAAGAGCGGCCGTTGGCGCGCAGCAGCTGCAGCGCCTGGTAAGGATAGCTGTCATGCAGGGGCACGCCCTCGCCGATCGTGTAGGAATCGCCGAGGGCCAGCCATGTTTTTGCAGGTTGGTTGGTCATGGTCAGAAGGTTTTCAATACTTCGTAAAAGCGGTGTACGTCGCTGTAAGAGCAATACATCGGCGCAGGCGCAAGGCGTATCACGCCGGGCTCGCGGTAATCGCAGATGATGCCGTTTTCCATCATGCGCGTTTGTACCGCTTTGCCGTTCTGCGGGAAATACAATGAAAGCTGCGCGCCGCGCTGCTGCGGGTCTTTCGGGGTGATCACCTCGCAAGGCAATTGTGTTTGCCCGAGCAGGTATTCGAGATAGGCGGTAAGATGGATGCTTTTTTCGCGCAGCCTGCCGATGCCCGCTTCGCGGAACAGTTCCAGCGAGGCTTTGAGAGCCACCATGTTGAATACCTGCGCCGTGCTGATCTGCCAGCCTGCTGCGCCGTTGCGGGGGATGAAACCTTTCTCCATTTTGAAACGGGTCTTTTCATCATTGCCCCACCAGCCGCCGAGGCGCGGGAATTGCGGATCGTTGCCAAAACGTTCGTGTACATACAGGCCGCCTGCCGCGCCGGGGCCGCCGTTCAGGTATTTGTAGGAGCACCATACCGCGAAATCCACATTCCATTTGTGCAATTCCAGCGGGATGTTGCCGGCTACATGCGCCAGGTCCCAGCCGGCATAGGCGCCTGCTTCATGCGCGGCGGCAGTGATGGCGGGCATATCGTAAAACTGGCCGGTGTAATAATTGATGCCGCCCATGAGCACTACGGCGAGCGAATCGCGGTGCTGGTGAATGAGGGAAAGAATATCCTCGGTATGCAGGAGCTTTTCGCCTTCGCGCGGCTGCACTTCGATAATAGCATCGTCAGGGTTGAAGCCGTGCAGCTTCACCAGCGTTTCCAGCGCATACTGATCGGAAGGAAAAGCGCCTGCTTCCATCAGGATGCGGTAACGTTGTTTATCGGGCCGGTAAAAACTTTGCAGCGCGAGATGCAGGTTTACGGTGAGCGTATTCATCACCGTTACTTCGTCTTCGCTGCAGCCCATCATGCCCGCCAAAGTTTCGCTGAAATTGTACTGGTAATACAGCCAGGGGTTGCGGGCGTGGAAATATCCTTCCACGGCCATGTTCTGCCAGTCTTCCAGCTCCTGCGCGATAGCGCCTGCTACGGTGCGCGATTGCAGGCCGAGCGAGTTGCCGCAGAAATAAATCGTGTCTTTGCCCTGGTGTTGCGGGAAATGGAAACGGGATTTGAATCCATTCAATAGGTCGGCGGCATCCTGGCTTTGCGCAAAGGATGCAGTAGTCTCAAAAGCAGTGTTCATACGGCAATATACTATTACGGCCGTTCTGTAACAAAAAAAACGACCCGGGGGAGATACAAAATGTTTCTCCCGCCGGGCCGCTATCACCGGTTACTTGAAAACTTTAATCTTTCAGCCCCAGGTATGCTTTCACTGCCTTATAATCCTTCCAGTCGATAGCTTGCCGCGCAGTAGTGCCGCCGGGTATCAGGATGTAACGGAACTGGAATACTTTGCCGCCCGCATCATTGTCCGTATAGGAACTGAGGTCGAAGTTGGAGATCATAAAAATCTCGCCTTCATAAAAAGTGGTGGTACAGCTTAGCCCTCCGCCGATATAGATGTCGAACAGCGGCAGCGGGTCTACTTCCGGCTCTGCTGCCGTGCTCCAGTTAAAGTACACTTTTATTTCACCGGAATTAACGATCTCTTTGGTGAGTTTCGGCGCCATAATGGATGCAGTGAACGCGAGGGTGTCGCCGGTATCAGGGTCTTTCTGCGGCGTAAAAGCCACATCCAGCCAGTCGGAATAGATCACGTTCGCACTGCCGGGATCGCCTTGCGGGCCTGCGGGACCGGCAGGACCAGCGGGGCCTGCAGGACCATCAGCACCGGCCGGGCCAGCGGGACCGTCTTTCGAGCAGGACACTGCAATAACAGCGACGAACAGCATCAGAACGTATACTAAACGGGGCGTTATTCTTTTCATAACAAGTTGATTTTAGTTATTAAGAATTAGTATTTCACATAAAAGGTTCTCGTTAATATTCCCAGGTGATCCATGCTTTGGCGTCGCGTGCGCTCACCATGTCGTAAGAGCGCGCGCTGGTTTGCACGAGGTAATAGCCCTCTTCGTCTTCCATCTGGAGGGCGGTGTTCTGGAACGGAAGCTGCGCCGCGGCAGGCACGTCGCCCAATACGCCCAGCCAGGTGAAGATCACGCGGCCGTTGGCGGTAAACACCGGCGGTTCGAAAGCCGCGCCGTACATGATGGTGGGCGCGCCGTTGAGGTTGTGCACCCAGCCCGCAAGATCGTACATCACGCCGCCGCCCGCATTGCCATAACGCGGCCAGAAGATCATAAAACGGAAATTGGGAATGCCGTGCAGCTTGAACGCATCGTCCACGCCGTTCACATGAAACCCGTTCAGCGTGGCCCAGTAGCTGTCCTGCTGCGCCATGTACAGCCACCAGCGTTGCGGCGCTTCAAGGTCGTTCACTACCGGCGCGATGGCGCCCGCGATCGTGGAAGCAGTAGTACCGTTCACTTTCAGGGCGAAAGCCGAAGTGCCCGCGTTCCAGTTGAGATCGGAAAACGAGCTGATGGTATTCGCGCCGTTCGTCAGCGGCGTGGCGAGCTGTACGCCGGTGCTGTTCACGATGTAGCCGGTCGTATGCTGATGCGCCGCCCCGGCGCCGTCCGCCCAGGTAAAGGTCACGGTCCTTTCGGCCATGTTCACCTGTATCTCGTATTCTTCGCCGCCATAGCTGAGCCGTTTGAAATAATTGAGGATGCGCGCGCCGAGGTCCTCAAACAGCAGCACGTTTTTCCAATGCCCGTTCTGCCAGGTCTCCAGGTCTTGCTGCGTGGCCTTTTTCAGTATCATCTTGCTGCCTTTGAAACGGCCGGTGAGCTTGATGCTGTCTGCCGCCAGCGAGTCCAGCGAAAATTCGAAGTCGGATTGCAGGCCTTCGCCGTATATGCCGCCGTTCACGCTGCCGTCGGGGTCTGCGAGTATATGGAGGTAAGAATAAGTATCGAAGATCAGCGCAGGCTGCTGGAGAGCTTTGAGGCGGAAGCTGCTTTCCTTTCGTTCGGAAGCCGTGAGCGTATCGATGTCGCTGAACATCAGCACGCGGTTGGCGTCGTTGAAGCTGAAATGGAAATTGTACACGCTGCCGGCGGCCGTGGTGAGCCGCGCGTTCCAGCCGTAAGGCGATCCGGCCAGCTCGGACTGGTATTCTGCGAGGGGTTTGTTGATCCGCTCGTCCGTAGTACCGGGGAACACGGAGTCGTTATTTTCCTTCCGGCAGGAAGTGAACGCCAGTAAAGCCCGCAGAAAATATGATAAAGCTCTTTTCATCTGATTGATATTGTTCCGTGATAGGATAATCATTTCGTCAGCGCGTCTATTGCCATACGCGTACGTTTCTGCAGGCTGTAGAAATCGATCTTCCAGGCTTCCGCATAATATTTTACGACGATGGCCTCTTTCTGCCGCAGCCGCGCCTTCGCTTCTTCGGGCGTGGTGCCGTTGGGGCCTGGAGCGGTGATGCTGTTCACGATGTTGTCAAAACCCTGCTTTCCTTCCACCAGCATCATGGCGATCATCTCCACAAAATCCTCGTCGGGCGCGCTCATGGCGTAGGCGGTCACAAAGCCGTCCGCGCGTGCGGCCGCGTCGGACACATTGTTCCAGTTGGAGGTGTACATGCCCACGGATATGCGTTTGAACTCCTGCGGGTATAAAATGTTCTGGTGCAGGATGTGGCCGAACTCATGCTCGATGGTATGGAACATTTCCTTTACGCCAAGCGAGTCTGATGGCACGTAACCGGGCATGGTCTTCGTGCGGAAATCGTTCAGCACGTACAACACGATCTTCCGCCCGCCTTCCGCGGTGCCCAAGGTGATGGTACCGTCCGTATTATAACTGGCGCTGCCCACGAGCACAAAAAATTTTGGCACGTATCTTTTTACGAACAGCTCTCCTGCTTCGGCCTCGTAAGGTTTCAGCCACGCGCGCCGGATGGTGCTCAGCACGGGGATCACCTTTTCTTCCTTTGGCGGCACGAGGGTGTGCGTGTAATCCAGCTCTCCCTGGTCCCATTTGTATTTCACGGCTACGTTCAGCGGGGTGGTAAGACTGTCTTTGATCCACACGTCGATGGGGCCGGGCGTCCAGGTGTCGCCACCCAGGCCGGGGATGTCGTTCACATCGTCCAGCGAGTCGTCCCTCCTGCAAGCGGCAAGCAGGCAGCAGGAAAACAGGATCAATATTATCGGATGCTTCATATGCATGTTTGTGCTTTTGAAATTCATGTTGTTGTTAACGCGGGTTGGCCTCTATCCCTGAAATGGCCGCGGACGACGGTATCTGGAACAGCCTGCGCGGATCGTCTCCTGTAAGCGTGCTGGTAGAGCCGCCCATCACGCTATGCGTAACGGGGATGCGGTAACGCAGGATGTCGAACCAGCGCATGCCTTCCTGCACATATTCCGCCCGCTTGAAATCGAGGATGGTGAGCAGCAATGCGGTCTGCAGGTTGCTGGTGCCATAAAAGTTCCTCGCTTTCTGCGCGGTGATCGTATGTGCGGCGGCGTTATAATTGTTGATACGTGTCGCCGCGTAAGTGTTCAGGTCCGCAATGGCGCCGGACGTATTGTTCAGGTGCGTATACGCTTCCGCACGGTTGAACAGCACTTCTTCCGCGGTAAACAGCGGCACCATCACGTACGCAGTGCCGATGCCCGCATTCACGGTGGAACGCACAAAAAACTCGTTCACTTTCGGGATCAGCGGGTTCTCTTCACCGGCGGTATAGGATTGGTACCAGAACACCCATTCCCCGCCGGTCACGTTGTCCGCAAAAATCTCCCGCTGCAGCGCGTTGGTGCGCGCATACCGGAAATTGTAGTAATAGCGGCCGTAGGTGGAAGGCGTTTCTACCAGCAGCAGGTTGGCCGGTTCGGTGGCTTTGGCGTACACGCCGAACAATTCGAGGTAGGTCATGGTTTTGTACGTGGTGTTCCAGGGCCGCAGCATCTGGGTGATGTTGTTGTCGGGGAATACCATCGTGGCGTAGGTCACGGCTTTCGTCCAGTCGCGTTTGAAAAGATAGAACCTCGAAGCGAACGCGTAAGCAGCGGCCGTAGTGAAATGATAAGCGGGAACGGTGTAACGGTTGTTGTCCAGCAGGGGAATGCCCGCCAGCAGGTCTTTTTCGATCATCTGGTATACATACTCCACGGTCTTGCGTTCGTATTGTTTGATCACCACGTTCTCCGGCTCCGTTACATAAGGGATGCCCGGCGAAGTAGCCGCATTCGCGGGATCGTACACTTCGGAAAAAAAGTTGACCAGCATAAAATGCGCGTACGCCCTGGCTACCAGCGCTTCGCCTTTCTGCGAGCGGTATTTTTCGGGATCGGGTGCATTGTTGCAGGTCTGTATCGCCAGGTTGGCCGCGGCGATGGCGGTGTAGCAGGCGTTCCAGTAATATTCGGGGGAATCTTCCTGGTCGTCTCTCACATCGCGGAACTGGAAGGGGTCGGTGTTCACGTTCTCGATGGTGCCGGCTTCTTTATCGCCCGCGTTGTCCGACGCCGCTTCGGCGAAGGCCATGTAGTTAGCCTGCGGGTAAGCGGTGCCCAGCAGGCGGCTCACCTGTTCGGGCGTGTTCAGCTCGGCGCGCATGTCGGGCGGCTGTTCCAGGTATTTCTTGCATCCCGCGGAAATAAACGCGAGGCAAACGCTTGTATATATCAGCAGTCTTTTCATGTTCATACCTTTAGATGCCTACTTTCAGGGTGAGTGTGAATTGTTTTTGCACGGGCATCGCCACACCGCCGGAATTGAAGAACTCCGGGTCCTGCCCTCTCAGTTTTTTATCGGATAATATCAGCCAGGGATTGATGGCCGCACCTGAAACGCTCGCGCTGTTCAGCCCGAGCCTGTTGAGCAGGGCGGGTTCGAGGTTGTACGTGAGCGAAACGGTCTTGAGCCGCAGGAACGCGCCGCTGGCGACCCTTTCGGTGGAATAGTTGTAGTTGTTGTAAGGATATTCGCCGTTGAGGTCGGATTGTTCCAGCCCGCCGAGGATAGACGGTACGTTGGTCACTTTTTCGTCTCCCGGCATCAGCCAGCGGTCGAGAAATTCCTTGGGTGTTGCGTCCAGGTCGGAATAAGAGGTTTTGAACGCGGGGTACAGCCGGATCTTGTTGCCGCCCTGCGCGGTGACGAAAACATTCAGCGAAAGATTTTTGTAATGGAAGGTGTTGCTCCAGCCGCCGGTCACGATGGGGTCCACCGGCCCTTCGTACACAAGATGCCCGATCTCCCTGCTTTGCAGGTATACGCCGTGGTTCGTCTCCCCTTTTTCGTCGGCGAACAG